>JAEXEM010000452.1 GCA_023401045.1 Actinomycetes bacterium | reverse complement strand
CCGCGGCGGCGGCTGGTCGGCGGCGGACGGGTACCGGGTGGGGCGCGAGCTCGTCGCGGACGGCCTGCCGGAGGCGGTGTTCGCGGCGAACGACCAGCTCGCGCTCGGGCTGCTCGCGGCGCTCGGCGAGGCGGGGGTGCGGGTGCCCGAGGACGTCGCGGTCGTCGGGTTCGACGACGAGCCCGGTGCGGAGTTCTACCGCCCCGCCCTCACGACCGTCCGGCAGGGGTTCGACGAGCTCGGCCGGCGGGCGGTCCGCTCGCTCCTCGAGGCGCTCGACGGCGGGGCGCCGGAGCACTCGTCGATCGCCCCGGAGCTCGTCGTGCGGCGGTCGTCGGCGTCGTGAGGGCGGTCTGCGCACCGGCGGGCGGGCGTGCTTGGACCGGCGGTATGTGAGCGTTAACATCATCCCGGGACCGGAGGTCCGCGGACCGGGCACGACGACACCTGGGCGACGACGCCCGGGGAGGGAGCAGGCGATGGTGCAGGAGCAGACCGGCGACGTGCGCGCGGCGATCGAGCAGGGGCGCACCGCGCTCGGCATCGAGCTCGGGTCGACGCGCATCAAGGCGGTGCTCGTCGGCGAGGACCACGTGCCGCTCGCCGCCGGCGGGCACGCGTGGGAGAACCAGTACGTCGACCGCACGTGGACGTACTCCCTCGACGCGGTGTGGACCGGTCTGCAGGCCGCCGTCGCCGAGCTGCTCGACGACACCGAGCAGCGGTACGGCGTGCGCCCGACGACGTTCGGCGCCCTCGGCGTCTCGGCGATGATGCACGGCTACCTCGCGTTCGACGCCGACGACGAGCTGCTCGTGCCGTTCCGCACGTGGCGCAACACCTCGACGGGTGCCGCCTCCGCGGAGCTCACCGAGCTGCTCGGCTACAACATCCCGCTGCGCTGGTCGGTCGCGCACCTGCACCAGGCCGTCCTCGACGCCGAGCCGCACGTGCCCGACGTCCGGTTCGTCACGACCCTCGCCGGGTACGTCCACTGGCGTCTCACCGGCCGCAAGGTCCTCGGCGTCGGCGACGCGTCGGGGATGTTCCCCGTCGACCCGGCGACCCGCGACTACGACGCCGACCTCGTCGCGCGCTTCGACGCGCACCTCGCCGGGCGCCTGCCCGGCGGGCTGCGCGAGCTCTTCCCCGAGGTCCTCGTCGCCGGTGCCGACGCCGGTGAGCTCACCGCCGAGGGCGCGGCCCTGCTCGACCCCACCGGCACCCTGCGCCCCGGCGTGCCGCTCTGCCCGCCCGAGGGTGACGCGGGCACCGGCATGGTCGCCACCGCGTCGGTCGCCCCCCGCACGGCGAACACCTCGGTCGGCACGTCCGTCTTCGCGATGGTCGTCCTCGAGAAGCCGCTGACGAGCGTCCACCACGAGATCGACCTCGTGACGACGCCCGCCGGTGACCTCGTCGCGATGGTCCACTGCAACAACGGCGCGAGCGAGCTGGGGGAGTGGGCCGGCGTCTTCGGCCGCTTCGCCACCGCGCTCGGCTCCGACGCGGGCGCCGACGACGTCTTCGGCGTCCTGCTGCGCGAGGCGCTCGCGGGTGACGCCGACGGCGGCGGCCTGCTCGCCTACAACTACCTCGCCGGCGAGCCCGTCACGGGCCTCGAGGAGGGCCGCCCGCTCGTCGTGCGCACCCCCGACAGCCGCCTCACGCTCGCGAACTTCATGCGCTCCCAGGTGTACGGCGTCTTCGGCACGCTCAGCCTCGGCATGCGGATCCTCACGGCCGAGGGCGTCGAGGTCGACCAGATGTTCGCCCACGGCGGGCTGTTCCGCACCGCCGGTGTCGCGCAGCGGCTGCTCGCGGCCGCGGTCGACGCACCCGTCGCGGTGGGTCGCACCGCCGGCGAGGGCGGCGCCTGGGGGATCGCCGTGCTCGCCGCCTACCGGGCGAGCGGCGCCACGCAGGACCTCGGCACCTACCTCACCGAGCGCGTCTTCGCCGACGCCGAGATCGACGTCGTCGCGCCCGACCCGGCCGACGTCGCCGGGTACGCGACCTTCCTCGAGCGCTACGCCGCCGGGCTCGCCGTCGAGCGGGCCGCCACGCAGGCGCTCTGAACCGACCCCCGCGGGCCGCCCGGCCCGCACCGGCACACCGCCGGACGCCCCGCCCGCCGCCGCGGGCACCGACGCAGGAGGTGCGGATGACCGCCCTGGACGACTACCCGGCCCACGTGCACGAGGCGGTGGCGCGTGCCCGTGAGAGCCTCGCCGCGCTGCACGCCGAGCTGCCCCGCTGGGAGCTCGTCGTGTGGACCGCCGGCAACATCTCGCAGCGCGTCGTCGTCGACCCGGCCGGCCCGAGCGAGCGCGACCTGCTCGTCATCAAGCCCTCGGGCGTGACGTACGACGAGCTGACGCCCGAGTCGATGGTCGTGTGCGACCTCGACGCGAACCTCGTCGAGGGCGACCGGTCGCCCTCGTCCGACACCGCGGCGCACGCCTACGTCTACAAGCACATGCCGCACGTCGGCGGTGTCGTCCACACGCACTCGACGTACGCCACGGCGTGGGCCGCCCGCGCCGAGCCCGTGCCGTGCGTCCTGACGATGATGGCCGACGAGTTCGGCGGCGACATCCCCATCGGGCCGTTCGCGCTCATCGGGGACGACTCGATCGGCCGCGGCATCGTCGAGACGCTGCGCGAGTCGCGCAGCCCCGCGGTGCTCATGCGCAACCACGGCCCGTTCACCATCGGCAAGGACGCCAAGGCGGCCGTCAAGGCCGCGGTCATGGTCGAGGAGGTCGCACGGACCGTCCACATCAGCCGGCAGCTCGGCGAGCCGCTGCCGATCGCGCAGTCCGACATCGACT
Source organism: Actinomycetes bacterium (assembly GCA_023401045.1). Classification (GTDB taxonomy): domain Bacteria; phylum Actinomycetota; class Actinomycetes; order Actinomycetales; family Cellulomonadaceae; genus Cellulomonas. The sequence continues at coordinate 2,239 of JAEXEM010000452.1, read as the reverse complement.
CGCTGTACGCCCGCTACCAGAACGTCTACGGCCAGCACTGACGCTGGGCCACGAGGGAGATGCACCGATGAGCAAGGCCTACCCGGACCAGGAGATCTGGTTCCTCACCGGCTCGCAGGACCTGTACGGCGAGGAGACGCTGCGCCAGGTCGCCGAGCAGTCGCAGGAGGTCGCCGCCGCGCTCGACGCGTCCGGCGACGTCCCGGCGAAGGTCGTGTGGAAGCCGGTCCTCAAGGACTCGGACTCCATCCGCCGCGCGGTCCTCGACGCCAACTCCGACGACAAGGTCCTCGGCGTCATCACGTGGATGCACACCTTCAGCCCCGCGAAGATGTGGATCACCGGGCTCGACCTGCTGCGCAAGCCGCTGCTGCACCTGCACACGCAGGCGAACGTCGAGCTGCCGTGGGACACCATCGACTTCGACTTCATGAACCTCAACCAGGCCGCGCACGGCGACCGCGAGTACGCGTACATCGCCACCCGCCTGGGCATCGCCCGCACGACCGTCTCGGGCCACGTGTCGAACCCCGCCGTCACCGCGCGCGTCGGCACGTGGGTGCGCGCCGCCGCCGGCTGGCAGGCCGCGCAGGACCTGCGGCTCGTGCGCTTCGGCGACAACATGCGCAACGTCGCCGTCACCGAGGGCGACAAGACCGAGGCCGAGATCCGCCTCGGCGTCTCGGTCAACACGTGGGGCGTCAACGACCTCGTCGCCGCGGTCGAGGCCGTCGACGACGCGGCGGTCGACGCACTCGTCGCCGAGTACGAGGACCTCTACGACGTCGTGCCCGAGCTGCGCCGCGGCGGGCAGCGTCACGAGTCGCTGCGCTACGCCGCCCGTCAGGAGATCGCGCTCGAGGGCTTCCTCACCGAGCGCGGCGCCAAGGCCTTCACGACGAACTTCGAGGACCTCGGGGACCTGCGCCAGCTGCCCGGCCTCGCCGTGCAGCGGCTCATGGCCAAGGGCTACGGGTTCGGCGCCGAGGGTGACTGGAAGACCGCCGTGCTCGTGCGCGTCGCCAAGGTCATGGGTGCCGGGCTGCCCGGCGGCGCCTCCCTCATGGAGGACTACACCTACGACCTCACGCCGGGCGCGGAGAAGATCCTCGGTGCGCACATGCTCGAGATCTGCCCGACCCTCACGACGTCGAAGCCCCGCGTGGAGATCCACCCGCTCGGCATCGGCGGCAAGGAGGACCCGGTCCGCATGGTCTTCAACGCCGACGCCGGCCCCGGTGTCGTCGTGTCGATGGCCGACATGCGCGAGCGGTTCCGCCTCACGGCGAACGTCGTCGACCTCGTCCCGCCGACGGCCGACCTGCCGAACCTGCCGGTCGCCCGTGCCGTGTGGGAGCCCCGCCCGGACTTCACGACGTCCTCCGAGTGCTGGCTCACCGCCGGCGGTGCGCACCACACCGTGCTGTCGACGGCCGTCGGCATCGAGGCGTGGGAGATCTTCGCCGAGCTGGCCCGCACCGAGCTGCTCGTCATCGACGAGTCGACGACGCGTCGCGGGTTCGCCGACCAGGTGCGGTGGAACCAGGTGTACTACCGCGTCGCGCAGGGGTTCTGACGAGATCGTCGCCCTCGCACGCCGACCGACGGCGGGTCCCCGGCACGGGGGCCCGCCGTCGGCGCGTCCGCGTCCGGACTTGGGTGGCCTCGGCTAGCGTCCCGCGCCATGGGACGTCGTGTGCTCGTGCTGGGCGGTACCGGCTGGCTCGGCGCCGAGGTGGTCCGTGCCGCGCTCACCCGGGGTGACGACGTCGTCTGCCTCGCCCGCGGGGAGGGCCGGGACGTGCCCGAGGGGGCACGTCTCGTGCGTGCCGACCGTCGCGTGCCGGGCGCGTACGACGCGGTCGCCCAGGAGGACTGGGACGACGTCGTCGAGATCTCCTCCGACCTCGCGCTCGTCGCCCCCGCGCTCGATGCGCTCGCGGTGCGGGCGGCGCACTGGACACTCGTCTCGACGGTCTCGGTCTACGCCCGCCACGACGTGCCCGGTGCCGACGAGTCCGCCGAGGTCGTCGAGCCGCGCGACCTCACGCAGTACCCCGACGCGAAGGTCGCCGCCGAGCGCGCCACGGCCGCCCGCGTCCCCGCCGACCGGCTGCTCGTCGCCCGGCCCGGGCTCGTCGTCGGGCCCGGGGACCCGAGCGACCGGTTCGGGTACTGGCCCGCGCGGCTGCAGCGCGGCAGGCGCGCCCTCGTGCCGACCCTCGCCGACCGCTGGGCC
>JAEXEM010000422.1 GCA_023401045.1 Actinomycetes bacterium | reverse complement strand
CGGCCGCGGCGCGTGGCACGGCGACGTGCGATCGATGGCATGGGCGCTCCTCGGGCGGGCACGGTGTCCGGGTGGGCGCCCGGGGCGCGGCTGCTGCGACGTCGCGCGGCCACCGTCGGGGCGCTGTCGTCACGGTAGGTCGGGCACCGGTCCGACCGGGCTGCGGGGCGGGCCCGGAATCGATTAGGCCGGCCTGTCCGCCGGACGGTGGAGGCGATGGTCAGCCGCGGGTGCGGCGAGCACGACCTGCCCGCGGACGGTCCCCTCACCGCGCGGTGGGGCGAGGGCGGGTTCTCCCTGGCGGCCGGCCAGCGGCGCGTTCCCCGGAGGATCGGACGTCGAGTTCGTTTGCCGAACAAGCCACGCGTTCGTGACGACACGACTACAGTCGGGCGCGGCTCGGCGCCGTCCAGGGGACGTCGTGGTCGTCGACGTCGAGGAGTGCGCCGTGTCAGGTCCGTGGCGGTCGCTGGGTGCGGCCGTGGTCGCGATGGTGGCGCTGGGCGTGTCGTCCGCGTCGGCCGCGGCACCCGCGGAGGCGACCCGCGCCCTCTCCTGCCGCTCCCGCCCCGGCACCCGCTGCCGAGGTCGTCTCCGCGCCCGTGGACGACGCTCGAGGAGGATCGTCATGCTGACGAGCAAGCGACTGTTCTGGTGCGGAGTCGCGTTGCTCATGGCAGTGCCGATCGCGGCACTGCTGTTCGGCGGTCCGAGTGGGATCGATCGCCACTCGCTCACGCAGGGCGTGATCGTCGCGGCCGTCGGCACAGTGGCCTACGCGCTCTTCTTCGGGAAGCGCGAGTAGAGCTCGTCCGCAGCGACCTCACCGCCCGAGCCGTTCCGCCTGCCACTCGTGGATCCCGGTGACCCACTCCCATCCTGCAGGTGCGGCGTCGCCGATGCGCGGGTCGTCGGGGTCGTGGCCGTCGCGCAGCGCGTGGACGTAGGCACGGTCGAGGTCGATGCGGGCCTGCACGTCCGCGCTCCGGGCGACGGTCCCGTGCCCGGGGACCGCGACGTCGGCGTCGGTCGCCACCTGCGCGAGCAGGTCGAGGGCGGCGAGGTACTCCTCGACCGGGTCGCCGTCGGACTCGACGTCGAGCATGGGGACGAGGACGTCGGACAGCATGTCCCCGGCGGCGAGCACACCGCGGCCCTCGACGAGCAGGGCCGCGTGCCCGGGTGCGTGGGCGCGGTGCTCGACGACCCGCACCCGGTGGCCGTCCCACGGCAGGTGGGTCGTGCCGCCCGGCAACGGCGTCAGCAGGCCGAGCAGCTCCATGGGCACCTGGCCGTGGATCTCCGGCGGCAGGTGGTCGGCGATGCGGCCGATCGTCTGCGGGTCGCGCAGCTCCTCGGCGATCGCCGCGGCGGCGCGGGCGGTGCCGTACCGCGGTGCGGCACCGAGGGCGGGCCGCCACAGCACGTGGTCCCAGTCGGGGTGCGTGGAGAACGCGAGCGACACCGGTGCGCCGAGGGCGGCGAGGTCTGCCGCGAGGCAGTCGATCTCGCTGCTCGTCACGCCGGGGTCGACGAGCAGGGCACCCGCGCCGCCCTCGACGGCGAGCGCGTTGCTGAGGAGGAAGTCGCTCGTGTGGACGTGCGTGCCGTCCGCGACCTGCGTGAGCATGTCGGGCTCCCGTCGTCGTGGTGGTCAGGCCCGCACGGGCAGGTCGGCGAGCCAGGACTCCCACGCCTGCCGCTCGCGCGGGGCGACCTCGGTGGCCTCGGGGGAGAAGAGGAACCCGCGCGCCGCGACCGTCGCACGGTCACCGCGCTCCTTGTACGTCGCGAGCGTGAGCATCCCCGGCACGGGGGCCTCCACCCGCAGGAGCGCGTGGCGGTCGCCCAGCTTCTCGACCGTCCCGCGGTGACCGCGCACGTCGGCCTGCGTGCTCTCCGCGCTGATGCCGAGCGCGTCGCGCACGGTCGACCACAGCGCCTCGGGGCTGCCGGGGTGGGACGCCTGCGCCTCCCAGTGGGTCGCGTCCTGCCCGGCGAAGTGCGCGAGGTAGAGCCGCAGGGTGTCGAAGTGCGGCATCCAGCCCGGTGCCATCTCGTCCCAGAACCCCTGCTCCCAGTCCGCGCCGATGCCGAACCCGCTGCTCGTCACGTGCACGACGCACGTGCCGCCGGAGCGCGCCTCGACGACGAACTCGGAGGTGAGCGGGCTGAGCGAGCCCGGGTCGGTGCCCATGAGGGCGGCCCAGTCCTCGGCGTAGACGAGCCGGTAGGGCGGCTCCCAGGCGACGACGTGCCCGTCGGCACCCATGTCGGCGCCCATGTCGAAGTGCAGGCTCCCGCCGACGTGCTCCTCGAGCTGCGTGGGCGTGAACCACGCGGACATGCCGCGGGCGGTCGCGATGGCGTGCCACACCTGCTCCGGGGTGCCGGGCACCTCCACGCTGAACTCGAGGCGGTACGGGACGTCCGGTGTCGTGCTCATGACGGTTCCTCCTGCGGTACGGGGTGGGCCGCGACGACGAGCCGGTGCGGCCGGCCGTCGTCGTGGTGGTACCGGGCGGCCAGGTCGAGCACCGCCGTCGTGAGGTCCTCGGCGAACGCCGCGCGGTCGGCGGCGGAGCGGAACCCGATCTGCGTGTCGATGGTGAGCGTCGGCAGCCGCCGGCCGGACGTGCCGGCGCGGCGGACGAGGGTGCCGACCTCGCGGACGATGCGACCTGCGAGAGCGACGAGGTAGCCGGCCGAGAGGTGGTCGGCGGCCGACCCGGGGTCGGCGGCCGACGCCGTGACGGCCGCGGGGGAGACGACGTACGACGCCGCCGACGCCCGCAGCACGCGCTCGGTGAGGCCGCCGTGGCGGCGCTCCTCGGCGAGCTCGACGAGGCCGTGGGCCTCGAGGGCCTTGAGGTGGTAGTTGACCTTCTGCCGCGGCACGCCGACGCGGGCGGCGAGCCCGGCGGCGGACGCGGGGACGGCGAGCTCGGCGAGCAGCCGGGCCCGCACGGGGT
>JAEXEM010000386.1 GCA_023401045.1 Actinomycetes bacterium | reverse complement strand
CCGCGGCTCACCAGCGGCCGTGCACGTGCTCCCGCACGTCACGGTCGTAGACGTCCGCGAGCGCGGCGAGCGTCGCGTCGTCGAGGTCCGGGAAGTCGTCCGACGCCGCGTTGGCCCGCGCCTGCGCGGGCGTGCGCGCCCCGGGGATGACGACCGAGACGCCCGGCTGCTGCGTGATCCAGCGCAGCGCGAGCTGCGCCGTCGTCATCGCCGGCGGTGTGAGCGCGGCGACCTCGCGGGCCGCGGCGACCCCCACCTCGTAGGGCACGCCGGAGAACGTCTCGCCGACGTCGAACGCCTCGCCGTGGCGGTTGAACGCGCGGTGGTCGCTCGCGGCGAACTGCGTCTGCTCGTCGTACCGGCCCGAGAGCAGGCCCGACGCGAGCGGCACCCGCGCGATGATGCCGACGCCCGCCTCGGCGGCCGCGGGCAGCACCTCCTCGAGGGGCTTGCGGCGGAAGACGTTGAGGATGATCTGGACCGTCGCGACGTGCGGTCGCGCGATCGCGGCCAGCGCCTCGTCGACCGTCTCGACGGACACGCCGTAGGCGGCCGCGCGGCCGTCCTCGACGATCCGGTCGAGCGCGTCGTACACGGCGTCGGTCGTCAGCACCGGCGGCGGCGGGCAGTGGAGCTGCACGAGGTCGAGGGTGTCGGTGCGCAGGTTCTGCCGGCTGCGGTCCGTCCAGCGGCAGAACGCGTCGTACGTGTACGCCTCGGGCACGTGCGGGTTCGCGCGGCGGCCCATCTTCGTCGCCACCGTCACCTTCCCCGCCAGGTCGGGACGCGACGCGAGGAACGCGCCGACGGCCCGCTCCGAGCGCCCGTCGCCGTAGACGTCGGCGGTGTCGAGGAACGTCACCCCGGAGTCGACGGCCGCCTCGAGCACGTCGCGCGCGGTGTCGTCACCGACCTCGCCCCAGTCGCCACCGAGCTGCCAGCAGCCCAGCCCGACGACCCCGACCTCACGTCCCGTCCGTCCCAGCACTCGCGTCCGCATGCCCTGGACGGTACCTCGCGGCAGGATCGTCGGGTGACCCCGGACCGCACGGCGCGCCGCCCGGGGACGGCGGACGTCACCCGGGCGTTCGACGTCCCCGCCACCGTCGCGTGGCGCGTGCTCACCGACGTGCGGCGGCACGGCGCGTGGGTGCCCCTCACGCGGACCCGGACCGACGGCCCGCCGCGGCTGGGCTCGCAGGTGGAGGCGGTCTCGGGCCCCGGGGCCCGCCGGGGGCTGCCGGGCCTGCCCGACCGGATGGTCATCACGCGTTACGACCCGCCGGGCACCGACGCCGGTGGCCCCGCGGGCGTCGCGGTCTACACCAAGCGCGGGCCCGTGCTGCTCGGCGCGGCGACCGTCGTCGTCCTGCCGACGGGCCCTCGGTCGTGCCGCGTGACGTGGACGGAGCGGGTCCCCGTCGCGGGGCTCCCCGAGTCGCTCGGGGTTCTCCTCACGGAGCTGCCGCTGCGGCTCATGCTGCGTGTCGTCCTGCGCCGGGCACGGCGCGACGTCGAGAGCGCCGCCGCCTCATGACCGCCTCCGGCCGACCCACCGCGCAACGGATCACCGCTGCAGCCGCCCGCCGCGCAACGGATCGGCACCGGACCCGCAACGACGCCTCCCGGGCGGCGGGGCGGGTCGCTCCTAGAGTCGTACGACGCGCCGCCCACCCGCGCGGCCCCACCCCGCGAGGAGATCGATGACCGCGCACGCCCCCGGCGCCACCCCCCGCCGCTACCTCATGTGCGAGCCCACCCACTACACGGTGTCGTACGAGATCAACCCGTGGATGGACCGCACCCGGGCCACCGACACCGACCTCGCCGTCCGGCAGTGGCGCACGCTGCGGGACACGTACCTCGAGCTCGGGCACACCGTCGAGACCATCGACCCGCTGCCCGGCCTGCCGGACATGGTCTACGCCGCGAACGGCGCGACGATGGTCGACGGCGTCGTGTACTCGGCGCGCTTCCGGTACCCCGAGCGGCAGCCCGAGGGCCCCGCGTACGAGAAGTGGTTCGCGGACCGCGGCTGGGTGACGCACACCGCGACCGAGGTGAACGAGGGTGAGGGCGACATGCTCGTCGCCGGCGACCTCCTGCTCGCCGGCTGGGGCTTCCGCACCGAGCGCGCCGCGCACGCCGAGCTCCAGGAGGTGACGGGGCACCCCGTCGTCTCGCTCCAGCTCGTCGACCCGCGCTACTACCACCTCGACACCGCGCTCGCCGTGCTGTCGAGCGACCCCGCGGACCCGCAGATCGCGTACTACCCGCCCGCCTTCTCCCCCGGGTCGCGCGCCGTGCTCGCCCGGCTCTTCCCGGACGCCGTCCTCGCGACGGACGCGGACGCGGAGGTGCTCGGGCTCAACGCCGTGTCGGACGGGCTGCACGTCGTCGTCTCGCCCCGCGCGACCGACCTCGCCGCCGCGCTGCGCGAGCGCGGGTACGAGCCGCTGCCCGTCGACACCTCCGAGCTGCTCAAGGGCGGCGGCGGCGCGAAGTGCTGCACGCTCGAGATCCGCGGGTAGGTCGGCCCGCCGACGGCGGCCGGCTCAGGAGAACGTGATCGAGGTGTAGAGCCAGCCGCCGTGGGACACGGCGCCGATGTACGCCGTCGAGTAGCTGCCGAGCATCTGGGCGTTGTGCCCGGACGAGTTGGCGTAGGCGACGATCATGCGTGTCGCGTTGCCCGGGCTCACCCGTCCGACGATCTCGGGACGGGCCTTCGGCGACCCGGCGCGCGTGCCCGAGTGCCAGATGCTGTCCGACGCGGCCATCTGCATGGCGTGCTCCACCCGGGCGCCCGAGCGGACGATCGCGAGCGCGCCGAGCCCGTTCGCGGCGCGGTGGGCGTTGAGGGCGGCGCCGACGTCACCGGCCGAGGCCTCGGAGCCCGCGGTCGCCAGCCCCTGGGACGCACCGGCGT
>JAEXEM010000364.1 GCA_023401045.1 Actinomycetes bacterium | reverse complement strand
GGCCGCCGCTGCGCGGGCGGACCGCATCGCTCGGGCGCCCGGCCTCGTCCGCCCGCTCACCGCACCGCCGGAGGTGACGTGGAGCGCGCCCGTCGACGGGCCGCAGCGCGTCCTCACCGCGGGTGGCCACGTCCTCACCGTCACCGGGCCGGAGGGTCGCTGGGCGCTGCGCGCGCACGACGCGAGGACCGGGGACGAGGTGTGGCGTGCGCCCCTCGTCGACGCCGGGGACCCCGGGTTCGAGGCGGTCGTGCCGGCGTGCCTGCCGGGCGAGCAGGGCGACGACCTCGTCCTGTGCGCCTGGTCGGAGCCGGCGGCCGTCTACGCGGGCGACCCCGACACGGTGGGCACCTCGATGCAGTTCGTCGCGCTCGACGCCGCCGACGGGCGGCGGCGCGGCGAGTGGACCGTCGACGAGACGCTGCTCGGCGGGGACCGGCAGGGCGACGGGGTCGTCCTCGTCACGGGTCTGCCCGACGGCCGCGTGCTCGTCGAGCGCCGGTCCCTCCTCGACGGCGAGGTCGTCTGGTCGTGGACGTCCCCCGGCCAGCTGGTGGGCAGCGTCGGCCTGCGTCCCGCGCCGGTGCTCGAGGTGAGCGGCGACCTCGTCGTGCTGAGGGGGCACGCGACGACCGTGCTCGCCGCCCGGACCGGCCGCGTGGTCCGGCAGGGGGGTGCCGGGGAGGAGATCCGCGTGCGCGCCCTGCCGGACGGCGGCTTCGCGACGTGGGTGGCGGCCGTGGGCGGCCGGCTGCACGACGCCGACGGCACGGTGCGCGGCGAGGTCGGCGCGCTGCCCGTGCGCGTCGTCGGCGACGCCTCGGTCGAGGGGCTGCTCGTCGACGTCGGCAACGTCGTCCAGGACGTCTCGGCGCAGGACGGCACCGTGCGCTGGGAGGTCCCGACGTCGACGCGCCCCGTCGCGGTCGTCGACGGGGTCGTCGTGCTCGGTGACGACGCGTCCGTCGGGGCGGTCGACGAGGGTGGGCGCCTGCTGTGGGAGCAGCGGTTGCGCCGGGGTGCGCTGTCGGACCCGCTCACCGACGGCGTCCACGTGCTCGTGGCCGAGCCGGACGGCTCGGGTGGTCGGGTCCTCGTCGCGCGCGGGCTGCGCGACGGCGTCGAGCAGTGGCGCGTGGCGCTCCCGCACGACGTCGACGACGTGCGCGCCGTGCTCGGGCTGGTCGTCGCCTCCAGTCCCGACGAGGTGTTCGTCCTGGGGTGAGCCCCGCCGCCGGTCGCGCCGGGGTTGCGGGTCGCGGGGGAGGCGGGAGTAAGGTCGTCCCGTGCGCGCACGCTCGCTGCTCCTTCGTCGCCGCGACGAGGCCCTCTAGGCCGGCCCCTCGTCGCGGTGGCAGACGTGCCCGGCTGAGCCCGCCGAGACCCGCGACGAAGGACACCCGATGAGCACCGACAGCCAGACGACGCACGCTCCCGCCGCCGAGCGCAACCCGCAGCAGCCCTCGGGGATGCCGTTCCACCGGTACCGCCCGTTCCATGAGCAGATCCGTGTCGACCTGCCGGACCGCACGTGGCCCGACCGGCGCATCACCGCCGCGCCGCGCTGGTGCGCGGTCGACCTGCGCGACGGCAACCAGGCCCTCATCGAGCCGATGAACCCGGCCCGCAAGCTCGAGATGTTCGAGCTGCTCGTCTCCATGGGGTTCAAGGAGATCGAGGTCGGCTTCCCCTCGGCGTCCCAGACGGACTTCGACTTCGTCCGGATGCTCATCGAGGAGGACCGCATCCCCGACGACGTCGTCATCCAGGTCCTCACGCAGGCGCGCGAGCACCTCATCGAGCGCACGTACGAGTCGCTGCGGGGCGCCAAGCAGGCGATCGTCCACCTCTACAACTCGACGTCGGTGCTGCAGCGCGAGGTCGTCTTCAAGGCGGACGAGGACGGCATCGCCGACATCGCCGTCTCGGGTGCGCGCTTCTGCCGCAAGTACGAGGAGCTCATCCCCGACACCGAGGTCCTCTACGAGTACAGCCCGGAGTCGTACACCGGGACCGAGCTGGAGTACGCGGTGCGCGTGTGCAACGCGGTGCTCGACGTCCTCGAGCCGACGCCCGACCGGCCGGTCATCATCAACCTGCCGGCCACCGTCGAGATGGCGACGCCGAACGTCTACGCCGACTCCATCGAGTGGATGAGCCGCCACCTGCACCACCGCGACGCCGTCGTGCTGTCCCTGCACCCGCACAACGACCGCGGCACCGCCGTCGCCGCGGCCGAGCTCGGCTACCTCGCGGGGGCCGACCGCATCGAGGGCTGCCTGTTCGGCAACGGCGAGCGCACCGGCAACGTCGACCTCGTCACGCTCGGCATGAACCTCTTCAGCCAGGGCATCGACCCGCAGATCGACTTCTCCGACATCGACCGCATCCGCCGCACCGTCGAGCGCTGCAACCAGATGCCCGTCCACGAGCGGCACCCGTACGGCGGCGACCTCGTCTTCACGGCCTTCTCCGGGTCGCACCAGGACGCCATCAAGAAGGGTCTCGACGCGCTCGAGGCGAAGGCGGCGCGGACCGGTCGCAGCGTCGACGACGTCGAGTGGGCGGTGCCGTACCTGCCGATCGACCCCAAGGACGTCGGCCGCAGCTACGAGGCGATCATCCGCGTCAACTCCCAGTCCGGGAAGGGCGGCATCTCCTACCTGCTCAAGTCCGAGAAGGACCTCGACCTGCCGCGCCGGCTGCAGATCGAGTTCTCGCAGGTCGTGCAGCGGCACACCGACACGCACGGCACGGAGGTCACCGCGGACGACCTGTGGACGATCTTCAGCGACGAGTACCTGCCCGCGACGCCGGGCGGCCCGCTCGAGCCGTGGGGCCGGTTCGCGCTGCGCGGCACCCGCGCGACGAGCACCGAGGGCGGGCAGGACACGCTTGAGGTCGACATCGTCGACCGCGGCGTCGAGAAGACGCTCCACGGCACCGGCAACGGCCCGGTCGCCGCGTTCGTCGCCGCGCTGCGCGAGGTCGGCGCCGACGTGGCCGTCCTCGACTACGCCGAGCACGCCCTCTCGGCCGGCGGTGACGCCACCGCGGCCGCGTACGTCGAGTGCGCGATCGGCGACGAGATCCTCTGGGGCGTCGGCATCGACCCGTCGATCACGACCGCCTCGCTCAAGGCCATCGTCTCCGCGGTCAACCGGCACGAGCGCTGACCTGCCGTCACCCCCGTCCGGGCCGGTGCGCGCACGAGCGTGCCGGCCCGGGTGCGGGGCGTGACGGCGGGCACCCTCGTGGTCACGTCCCGCGTCCCGGCGTGCCGCCGGCCCACGTCGGCGAACCCGACCGCACGCCTCGACCGCGCGCACCCACCCGCGCGCCGCGGCCGGTGCGTGTCGGCGGCACGGGGGACAATGACCGCGTGAGCCTCTACCGCGACGAGGCGATCGTGCTGCGCACCCACAAGCTGGGGGAGGCCGACCGCATCGTCACCCTCCTCACGCGCGAGCACGGCAAGGTGCGCGCCGTCGGCAAGGGCGTGCGCCGCACGACGTCGCGGTTCGGCTCGCGCCTCGAGCCGTTCATGCACGTCGACGTGCAGCTGAGCACCGGGCGCAACCTCGACGTCGTCACGCAGGTCGAGACGATCGGGCCCTACGGCCGCCAGGTCTGCGAGGACTACGCGCTCTACACCGTCGGCACGGCGATGCTCGAGACCGCGGAGCGTCTCGTCGAGGCCGAGCGTGAGCCGTCGGTGCAGCAGTACCGCCTCCTCGTCGGTGCGGTCCGGGCGCTCGCGACGCGTGCCCACGCCCCCGGGCTCGTCCTCGACTCCTACCTCCTGCGGGCGCTCGCCGTGGCCGGCTGGGCCCCGAGCTCAC
>JAEXEM010000425.1 GCA_023401045.1 Actinomycetes bacterium | reverse complement strand
GGGCGGTGGCGGACGCGGTGCGCTCCACCACAGGTGTCGTCACGCCCGCGGTCGAGCTGCCGGCGTGGCTGGGGTGACCGTCGCGGGACGAGCGTCCGCGGGTCGGCGGCGGCCGAGTCGCGCGGGTCAGCGGCGGTCGACGAGCCCCCGCAGGTAGCCGGCCTGGCCGGCGTGCTCGAGGCAGTCGGCGAGGATGCTGACGAGCCGGACGCCGAGCGTCACGGGCGGGTCCCACGCCTCGTCGACGACGACCTCGAGGTCGTCGTCCGACAGGCGCTCGAGGTAGGAGAGGGTCTGCGCGGTCGTCGCGTCGAGGTACCCGACGAGCAGGTCGACGTCCGCGGTCACCCGGGCCACCTGCTCGGGGGTCTGGCCGTAGCCGGTCGCGCCGTCGTCGAACGGCAGCCCGAAGCGGCCGGCCCACCCGCCCGCGGTCCACACCTCCTCGGTGCCGGCCAGCGGCGCGACCTGCGCGTCCTGGACGCGGGCGACGTGCCACCCGAGCCAGGCGAGCGTGTTGGCACGCGCGTCCGGCCGCCACGTGAGCCCGTCGGCGGGCGCCCCCACGAGGGCCGCCCGCACCGTGGGGCCGACCCGTCCGAAGCCGTCCGTGAGGATGGTGCGTGCTCCCGTACCCGTCACGCCGACGACCGTACGGGCCCCGCCGGCGCCCCGCACGGCGAGGGCGTCAGACCGTCGCGCGCACGTGGATCCGCTCGCCGAGGGCGACGTCCTCCACCCGCACCGGCAGCCCGACGCGTGGTGCGACGACACGTGCCCCGAGGGCGTCGAGGTCGACCGCGACCCGCGTCGTGCCCTCCTGCGACGCGACCGCCACGACGCCCGGCGGGAGGTGACTCGTGGCGGCGCCGCGCACCGCCTCGGTGACGAAGCCCGAGAGGTCGAGCGGGGCGAGCGGGTGGCGGACCTCGACGGAGAGCCGCCACGTGCGCCCCTCGACGCCGAGGTCCTCGACGCGCGCGTCGACCGGGCCGGCGAGCCGGGTCGCGAGGCGCACCGCCGCGGGCACGCCCGGCAGCTCGTGGACGGCGACGCGCGCCGTGACCGTACGGCCCGCTGCCCGGACGTCCTCGACGCCGTCGGGCACGAGCCCGAGCGTGCGCACCACGGTGAGGGCCTCGTCGAGCGTCAGCGTGAGCTCCATCGGCACAGGCTACGGGCGCAGCCGGCCGGCCCCTCGTCCCTGGCGCGCTCCGGCGTCGGGCACGAGGATGGGAGTCGTCCGACGTCGGAGCGCACGGCTGGAGGTCCCGGTGGCGAAGAAGCGGTGGAGCGATCTGAGCGGACGGCGCCGGGTGGGCGTCGTCGTCGTGGCGGCGGCGCAGCTCGCGCTGACGGCCGCGGCGTACCGCGACCTCGTCAAGCGCCCGGCGGACGAGGTCAACGGCCCGAAGGCGGCGTGGGCGCTGGCGATCGCGGTCAACTGGGTGGGGCCGCTCACGTACTTCGCCAAGGGGCGCGCGACCTCCTGAGGCGTGGCTCGGCCCGGCTCCGCTCAGACGTCGACGAGCCGCAGCCGCACGCGCACGGTGTCACCGGCGTCGACCCCCGCCGCGACCCGGCACGCGCGCTTGACCGGCAGCACGAAGGTCTCGTAGCGCGGCATGGGGAACAGCGAGGTCCGCCACGTCGTCGGGCCGAGCGTCACCTCGACGCGCACGGACCCGAAGCCGCCCTGGCGGCCGCGCGTGAGGTCGTCGATCTCGTCGGCGAGCGGCTCGGGGAGCGGGGCGAACACCCACGAGCCGTCGGGCACCAGTTCGACGTCGGTCTCGAACTCCGTCACCCTCGCGACGCTACCGCCGGGCACCGACGCGCGCGTCAGCCGTCGTACGAGAAGAGCACCCCACCCCGCTCGTCGCGGACGACGGCGTGGTGGCCGTCGGTGACGTCGAGCTCGACGTGCAGGGACCCCGGGCCCTCCACGGGGGTCGCGGTGTAGGCGTACCGGGTGTTCGTCAGCTCGGTCGCGGTGGTCCGGGCGCGCACGAGCCACGGGTGCCGGCGGCGGACGCCGACGAGCTGCTGGTGCACCCGGTACATCCACTCCCCGTACGGCGCGAGGCCCGCGGGTGTCGCCGGCATCGGCGGGCGCACCGCGTCGTCGCCGCCGAGCCGCTCCTCCTTGACGCCGGTGAACGCCTGCTCGTCGCCGTAGTAGATGCTCGGCACCCCGGCGACGGTCATGAGGACGACGAGCGCGAGGACGGCCCCCTCCGGGCCGACCCGGGACGCGATGCGCGTGACGTCGTGGTTGCCGACGAACGTGCAGGGCAGCAGGTGCGGCACGAGCTCCGCGTGCCGGGTGAGGGTCCAGTCGAGCTCGTAGAAGTTGCGGTCGACGAGGCTGCTCCACGTCGCCTTCCACAGCTCGTACTGCGTGACCGAGTCCATGCCGGTGCGCTCGGCGAGCTCGGCGTAGTCGCCGTGGATGACCTCGCCGACGAACCACGCGTCCGGGTGCCGCTGCCGCACCCGCGGCAGCACGTCGGCCCAGAACGCGGGCGGTACCGCGTACGCGGCGTCGAGGCGCCAGCCGTCCACCCCGCGGTCGAGCCAGTGCGTCATCACCTCGACGACGTGGTCGGCGACCCGGGGCGAGGAGTGGTCGAGCGCGACGAGGGACCCGTGCCCCTCGAAGTCGACGAGCCGCGGGTGCGCCGGGTCCGAGCGGTCGACCGCGACGAGGTCGCCGTCGGGGCCGCCGTGCAGGGCCTGCTCGACCCACGGGTGCTCGGCGGCGACGTGGTTGAACACCCCGTCGAGCGCGACGCGCAGCCCGCGCTCGTGGCACGCGGCGACGAGCCGGTCGAGGTCCGCGTCGTCCCCGAGGCGGGGATCGACGTGGAGCTGGTCGAGGACGTCGTAGCCGTGCGTGCGGGACCGCCCGACGGGTCCGAGGAGGAGCCCCGAGACCCCGAGCTCGACGGCGTAGTCGAGCCATGCCTCGAGCGTGCGCAGGCGGTGCGCCGCGTCGTGCCCCTCCCGGATCGGGGCGCCCGTGAACCCGAGCGGGTAGACGTGCCACCAGACGACGTGCTCGACCCAGTGCATGCGACCCCTCGCTGACCTGCGGCCCGCCGTGGACCGGCTGCCACCGTAGGCAGCCCGGCGTAGGCTCGACAAGGTGAGCAGCACGGCCGGGCGCCGGCTGCGACTGGCGCCACAGGCACGCCGCGAGGCCATCCTCGTCGCGGCGCGGACGGCCTTCGCGCGCCGTGCCTACGACCGGGTGGGCGTCGTCGACGTCGCGACGACCGCGGGGACCTCGGAGGCCCTGCTCTACCGGTACTTCCACAGCAAGGCCGAGCTCTACGCGGCGGTCGTCGCCGCGGACACCGGCGCCCTGCTCGCGCAGCGCGACGCCGTGCTCGCCGCCCTCGGGCCGGCCCCGAGCCTGCGCGAGGGCGTCCGTGCGACGCTCCTCGTCTACCTCTCCGACCCGGCCGGGTGGGTGAGCGGCGTGCCGACGGAGCCGCGCGAGGCCGCGGCGGTCCGGCAGCACGCCCGCACCGCGTGGCGGGAGGGGCTCACCCGGCTCGTCGAGCGCACCGGCGAACGGCGCCGGGACTACGCCCTAGACGGGTTCTTCGGCTTTATCGAGAGCGTGAGCGCGGCGTGGCGGGCGGCCGGACGGC
>JAEXEM010000314.1 GCA_023401045.1 Actinomycetes bacterium | reverse complement strand
CACCCGGACGCCCTGGTCCGCGGCCTCGGTGGTGAGCGACCACTCCCAGGCGCGCTCGAACGACCCGCGGTCGCCACCGGCGGCCCGGACGAAGGCGAGGACGACCGCACCCGTCGGTGCATGGTGCGCGAGGATGTCCGACATCGCCACCATGAGCTGACGGACGAGCACCGGGTCGGCCTGCAGCGGCAGGTCCGCGAGCGGCAGCACGACCGGCAGCATCCGGTCGTCGGCGTCGAGGAGGAAGACCCACACCGACGGCGCACCGGCGCGTGCGCCGTCGACGAAGGGCAGCACGGCTCCCAGCAGTGTCGCGTCGTCACGCAGGGGCCGGCCCGGGACCTCGGGTAGTGCCGGGTCCGGCAGGTCGTCGTCGGGCGGCTCCCAGCCGGCCGGTCGGTCGGTCGGTGCTCATCAGCCGAGCGTGACTCGCCAGCCTGTGGCGTCGTCCGGGCCGTCGACAACCCCGTGGACGGACGGTGTCCGTCACACGCCTGGGGACGCGTCGGCGTCACACGCGGACCGTTCGACGGCGCCTCCTGACGCGCCTGGGAACCGCGTCCACTGAACGCCGATAATGTGCATTATGTCAATCCATCGATCCCGACCCAGGCGGTCCACCTCCCCGCCCGTGGCCGTCCGGTGCACGCGACCCGCGGTCCGACCGTCGGTCTCTCAGCGACCGACGAGCCCGAGCTCGCTCGTGTCGCGCACGTACCGTTCCTCGACGCGCTCAGGGTCGCGCACGAGCGCCTGACGTTCGCCGGTGCGCGCGAAACCGGCCCGCACGTAGAGGTCGACCGCCGCGGCGTTGTCTCCCACGACCCACAGCGAGACGGTCCGCGCACCGTCCGCAGCCCCGGCGCGCACGACCGTGTCGAGCAACGACCAGCCGACGCCGCGCCGGCGCACCTCGGGTGCGACCCACAGCGAGACGACGTGCCGGTCGTCCTCGGGCGAGCCGGGCTCCTGCACGAGCGTGACGAGCCCCCGGGGCTCGTCGTCCTCGTCGAAGGCGACCCAGGTCGGGCTCGAGCGCAGCCGCATCCGCCAGTGCTGCTCGGCGAACCGCTCCTCGCGCGGCAGCGACGAGCTGAACACGTCCGGCGACTCCCGCAGGGCCCGCAGGCGGACGTCGCGGACCGCCCGCCAGTCGTCCTCGTCGACTCGTCGGATCTGCACGGCCCCAGCATGCCCCATGCCCTCTCCCACCGGTCGGCGGCACGACGGCCCTGCCCGTGAGGGATCGCGTCACGTGCCGCACGGCGTGCGGTGCACCTCTCCCCCGCGGCACCGCCCGCTCCGGGCATCACCGGACATCCCGGACGTCGAGGCCGTGGGTGCGGACGTCGCGGCGCGCCGGGGTTTCCACGACGCCCCGCCGCCCGGCTACGGTTGCCGCGTGCTGGTCCTCGGTGTGTGCAGCCTCAAGGGTGGCGTCGGCAAGACGTCCGTGACGCTCGGCCTGGCCTCGTCGGCGCTCGAACGCGGACTGCGGACCCTCGTCGTCGACCTGGACCCCCAGGGCGACTCGACGATGGCGCTCGGCACCGCCCGCGGCGAGGGCGACGTCGCGTCGGTCCTCGACGCGCCGTCCGCGGAGTCCGTCGAGCGCGCGACCGCTCCCTCCGGCTGGGCCGACCACGGTCTCGACGTCCTCGTCGGCTCCGAGCGCTCGGTCATGCACGACGGCGTCGACGACTCCGACGCCGACCGCCTGCGCTACGCGCTCTCGTGGGTCCAGGGGTACGACCTCGTCCTCATCGACTGCCCGCCCTCGCTCGGTGGGCTCACCCGGACCGGACTGACGGCCTGCGACCGCGCCGTCGTCGTCACCGAGCCGGGGCTCTTCGCCGTCATGGCGGTCGGGCGTGCGATGCGCACGATCGACGAGCTGCGCCGCGGGCCGGCGCCGGCGCTGCAGCCGCTCGGGATCGTCGTCAACCGTGTCCGCGCCCGGTCCGTCGAGCAGGCGTACCGCCTCGAGGAGCTCCAGACGCTCTACGGACCGCTGGTCCTCTCCCCCAGCGTCCCGGAGCGCGCCGCGCTGCAGCAGGCCCAGGGTGCGGCCCAGCCCGTCCACGTGTGGCCGGGCGCGGCGGCGGCGGAGCTCGCCGGCGTGTTCGACCAGCTGCTCGACCGCGCCCTGCGTGCCCCGCGTCGGGCCGAGTCGCGGATCTGAGACCTCGGGCCGGCGGGGTACGTCGGGCTGCGGGCGCCGGCACGCCCGTGCCGTCGGGCAGGGGCACGTCGGTGCGCCGGGGTCGACGCAGGCCTGAGGGCGCACGGACGAGCAGGCTCGGGGACGAGCTGCTCCGGGGACGGCACGACGACCGCGGGCGCGCTGCCGCCTGCGGGGTCCGCGGCGGCTCAGCCGGCGGTGCGGGCCTGCCTGCGGGCCGCGAGCTCGTCGTGCGCGACGACGGGTGCCGGGGCGTCCTCGTCGTCGACCCGCTCGGTCGGCAGCTCGGCAAGGGTGCCCTCCACCTCGCGCCAGACCCGGCCGACCGCGATGCCGAACACGCCCTGCCCGCCCTGGACGAGGTCGATGACCTCGTCGGCGGACGTGCACTCGTACACGCTCGCCCCGTCGGACATGAGCGTGATCTGCGCGAGGTCGTCGACCCCGCGCTCACGCAGGTGGCCGACGGCGGTGCGGATCTGCTGGAGGGAGACGCCCGTGTCGAGCAGGCGCTTGACGACCTTGAGGACGAGGATGTCGCGGAACGAGTAGAGCCGCTGCGTCCCCGACCCGGTCGCCGGGCGCACCGACGGCTCGACGAGCCCGGTACGCGCCCAGTAGTCGAGCTGGCGGTAGGTGATGCCGGCCGCACGGCAGGCCGTCGGCCCGCGGTACCCGGTCGCGACGTCCAGCTCGGGGAGGTCGTCGTCGAAGAGCAGTCCCTGCGCGTGGCGCGGGATCGTGCCGGTGTCCTCGGCACTCTCGTTGCTCATCACGGGCCCTCCCTCGACGGCGCCGCGCGAGCGGGCCGGGTTGCTGTTCTCCGGCAACGCTAGGCCCGCGGGGTCAGGGGCGCAACGACGCCTCTCCGGCGTGTCGTGAGGCGCGCGTCTCACCTTCAGGCTGAGGGTGAATGTTCGTCACCCGAGTGGGTCAGCCGTTGAGCTGCCCACCCTCTCCCCCGGGCTCCTGGCCGGTCTCGAAGTCCTCGGCCGAGACCTGGTCGAGGAACTCGCGGAACTGCGCGAGGTCCTCCTCGCTCGTCGCGGGCCGCACCTCGATCCCGGCGAGCGCGACGACCTCGGCCGAGCACAGCACCGGGCAGTCGAACCGCAGCGCGACCGCGATGGCGTCCGAGGCCCGCGAGTCGACGGACCGCCCCGAGCCGAGGACGAGCGCCGCGTGGAACACCCCGTCCTCGAGCCGGGTGATCTCCACGTGGTGGACGTGGGCGCCCGCGGCGAGCAGCGCGTCGCGCAGCAGGTCGTGCGTCATGGGGCGCGGCGGGACGATGCCGGCCTGCGCCGCGGCGATCGCCGACGCCTCCGAGGGCCCGATGAGGATGGGCACGAGCAGCGCGGCGTCGGGGTCGAGGAGCAGCACGACGATCTCGTCGTCGGCCAGGTGCGTGCGCACCCCGACGACCTCCACCGGGACCATCTCGGGTTCCACGCCGCCCACGCCCCCAACCTACGGCGCCGCGCGGCTCCCGTCGCGTGCGGGCACGACGGACCGCTCAGGGCGCGAGGTCGTGGACGGCCGAGCGGACGAGGGCGGTGTGCATCCGGGCGCACAGCTCACCCACCTCCGCGGCCAGCGTGCCGGCACGAGCCCGCGCGGACACGTTGCGCTGACCGCGCCAGGGGGCCACCACCTGCTCGACGAGGTCCGACTGGCGGTCGGCCGCGGCCCGGAAGATCCGCAGGTGCCGGGCGTCGATGCCGTGGTCGGCCAGGGCGGCCGCCACCATGACGACGTCACGTGCCCACGGGTCGAAGATCCCCCGCGGACCGGGACGCAGCAGCCCCTGGGTGACGAGCTCGTCGACGAACCCCACGTCGACGCCCGCCTCCTCGGCGAGCCGGCCGGCGGTGAGCCGGTCCGGCCCGGCCGTCACGCCGTCGCTCGAGGCGAGGTACGCGCGGGCCGGGGTCTCCTCCTCCTCGCCGGCGTCGAGCGCAGCGAGGCGCTCGCCGATGACCTTGAGCGGCATGTACCGGTCACGCTGCTGGCGCAGCACGAACCGGAGCCGCTCGACGTCCGCCGGGGAGTACTGGCGGTAGCCGGCGGGCGTGCGCACCGGCGCCACGAGCCCCTGCTCCTCGAGGAAGCGCAGCTTCGACGTCGTCACCGTGGGGAACTCGATGCGCAGCGCCGCGAGGACGTCGGAGATCCGCATCGACGCCCGCCGCGACAGCCCTCGGGGCCAGGGCCCGTCCGGGGCGGCGTCGGGCGCGGGTCCGGCGTCCGGGGCGAGGGCTGCGACCGCCGCCTCAGGACGCGTCACGGTGCGGGCTGGGGTGGAACGTCATCCGGTACTTGCCGATCTGGACCTCGTCGCCGGCACGGAGCGTCGCTGCGTCGATCCGCGTGCGGTTGACGTAGGTGCCGTTGAGCGAGCCGATGTCGCGCACGACGAAGTGCTGCCCCTCCCGGACGAACTCCGCGTGCTTGCGGGAGACCGTGACGTCGTCGAGGAAGATGTCCGCGCTCGTGCTGCGGCCGGCGGTCGTGCGCTCGGCGTCGAGCAGGAACCGCGCGCCCGAGCTCGGGCCGCGCTGCATGATGAGCAGCGCGGAGGTCGGCGGCAGGGCGTGGACGGCCGCGGACTCGTCGCTCGTCAGCCCGACCGGCGCCTCGGTCTCGACGGGCTCGAGCGAGCCGAAGCTCACGGTCGTGTCGGGACCGTCCCCGCGGGGCGCGGGCGCCCCGTCCCCGGGCACCCGTCGTTCGTCGCTCATGCGCACCTCCCGTGTCGGTCGCGGGCACTTGTGCGAGCGTGCTCGCCGTCGACCCAGCCTTGCGGGACTCACCCTATGCGGTCGTGACGCGTCTGCGCAGCATGCACGCGGTGGACGCGGGCGCGGAGGGGCTCAGCCCGTCTCCTCGACGGGGGTCGCGTGCACCGGGTCGGGCAGTGCCCGCACCGCAGTGACGTCGACCGAGTCGGACGTCTCGACGACGGCCTTGCCGCCGTCGTTGCGGACACGGGCGAACGCGCCGCCGGGGATGTCGAGCGCCGGCGCGATCGTGTCGGGGTCGCCGATGACGGTCCAGCGGAACGGCGCCTGGAGCGTCACCCCGTCGAGGACGACGGCGCCCTGGCGGCCGGTGAACGCGCTGCTGGCCGTGATCCGCATGCCGTTGAGCTCCATCGCCTCGGCACCGGCGTTGCGCAGCTCCTCGAGCACCGTGAGCATGGTCGACGGCCGGACGAGGCCCTCGGGGTCCGACAGCGTGATCCGGACCCCCGGCCCGGTGGCCGGCAGCCGCCCGGTGAGGATGCCCTGGGTCTCGGCCGTGCGCCGGGCCGCGTCGAGGGCCGCCTGCTGCCGGTCCGAGCCCGAGACGAGCTCGTCGCGCTCGCGCTGGAGGTCGAGCGCCTCCTGCTCGAGCTGGTCGGCGCGTGTCGAGGTCTCGTCGAGCAGCCGCACGAGGTCGTCCTGGCGCAGCGCACCGAGCTGGGTGTCGCCCGTCTGACGCACCTGGACGACGAGCGCGAACCCGAGGAGCGCGCACAGCCCGGCCGTGATGAGCTGCCCCTGGGTCGTGCGCGGTCGCATCGCGTGGACGAGGCGGGACCAGCCGGACCGGCCCGTCGCGGTCGCGTGGGCGCCCGGCTCGGGCGACGCGGCCGCCCCCTCACCGTCACCGCGCTCGGCGTCGTCCGCCGCGTCGTCACGCAGCACCTCGTCGTGCGTCGCACCGTGGTCCGCCACGTCGTCACGCGGCGCGTCCTCGTGCGCCACGTCGTCGGGGACGACGTCCACGGGCGCACGCGCGTCCGGTGCCGCCTGGTCC
>JAEXEM010000211.1 GCA_023401045.1 Actinomycetes bacterium | reverse complement strand
GCCTGGCGGCGGTCGCCCTGCTGCCGCGCCTTGGAGAGCCTCCTCGACGCGCCCCAGGTCGTCCACGTCGGGCTGCGCGACGCGCCGGTGGCGTGCGGTCTGGCCTTCGCCCGCTCGGGCGCGGACTTCGCACCGGCCGCGCTCGATCTGCTGGCACAGGTCCAGCCCGTGTTGAGCGCCGTGGACCGCTGCGTCGCCCGGCTCGGACGGGAGCAGGGCCGCGCCCCGGCGACGGAGGCGGCCGCACGCCTCGGCCTGACGGCCCGCGAGGTCGAGGTGCTCGGCCTCGTCGCCCAGGGACTGACGGCCGGCGCCGTGTCCCGCAGGCTGGGGTGCTCGCCGCGGACGGTCCACAAGCATGTCAGCCACCTCTTCGAGAAGCTCCACGTGCACGACCGGCTCGGTGCCGTCCTCGAGGCGCAGCGGTTGGGTCTGCTCCGCGGGGCGTCACCGGCGCGCTCCGTCGTGGCCGGCGCGTCACCGCGGTCCGGAGGTGGTCCGCCGGGGCCGGCCCGCATCATGGTGGGCGGCGACCGGGCGTCGGTCGACCACGGCGTGTCACCCGTGCCGACGTCGCGGGTGGCGGCCCCGGCCGTCGGCAGCGTCTGGACCCCCGCCTGAGGACGGCAAGGACGAGCCCGCCCCAACGGGCCCGTGGCGGGGGAGGCGGCTCACTGCTGCAGGACCTTGGCCGGCTCCCGGGCGTCGGCGACGTCGGCCACGAGAGCGGTGGCCGGCGGCTGCCCGGGATGCGGTCGACGACCCGGCGGTCGGCCGGCAGGTCGGTCCACAGATCGTCGCGTTGACCGCGAGCGAGAGCGCGGAGACCGTCATGAGCGCGGCAGGGTCGTGCGAGGACTGCACCGCGAACGGCGAGTCGGAGACGAAGGCCGGCGACCTGGAAGTCGCGGATGACCGCCTCGAGGAGGTTGATCGAGAGGATGGCCGGCGGGAAGAGCAGCGCCCACCGGTTCGCGGCGAGCCGCGGGACGTACCGGACGGTCATGACGCCGAGGCACCCGGCGAGCGCCGAGTACACCGTGACCCAGTGGCACCACGTGCCCGTGTACCCCGTTCCTCCGACTCCCTGCGGCGGGCCGCAGGGCTCCGGATGTGAGGCGCTCGCGGCCGTGCGAGGGTCGAGGCACCCAGGCCCCCGACCTGCGCGAGGAGCACCCGCAGTGACCTTCAGCCCCGAGGACGCGCCCTGGTGGACCGGCGCGGTCGTCTACCAGATCTACCCCCGCTCGTTCCAGGACTCCGACGGCGACGGCGTCGGCGACCTGCGCGGGGTGCTGCAGCGCGTCGACCACCTCGTCGACCTCGGCGTCGACGTCGTGTGGTTCTCGCCCGTGTACCGCAGCCCGCAGGACGACAACGGCTACGACATCAGCGACTACCAGGACGTCGACCCGCTCTTCGGGACGCTCGAGGACCTCGACGAGGTCGTCGCGGCACTGCACGCGCACGGGATCAAGGTCGTCATGGACCTCGTCGTCAACCACACGAGCGACGAGCATCCGTGGTTCGTCGAGTCCCGCTCCTCGAAGGACAGCCCGAAGCGGGACTGGTACTGGTGGCGCCCCGCCCGGCCGGGGATGGAGCCCGGCACCCCCGGCGCCGAGCCGACGAACTGGGCCTCGTTCTTCTCCGGCCCGACGTGGGAGTACGACGAGGCGACGGGGGAGTACTACCTCCACCTCTTCAGCCGCAGGCAGCCCGACCTCAACTGGGAGAACCCGGAGGTCCGGCAGGCGGTCTACGCGATGATGCGCTGGTGGCTCGACCGTGGCGTCGACGGCTTCCGCATGGACGTCATCAACCTCATCTCGAAGGTCGTCGGCGAGGACGGTTCCCTGGCCGACGGGCCCGCGACGACCGGTGCGCTCGGTGACGGCTCGGCCCAGTACACGCACGGCCCGCGGCTGCACGAGTTCCTCCAGGAGATGCACCGCGAGGTCTTCGACGGCCGCCGCGACGGCCTGCTCCTCGTCGGGGAGACCCCGGGTGCGACCGTCGAGGACGGCGTGCTCTTCACCGACCCGCGGCGCCGCGAGCTCGACATGGTCTTCACGTTCGAGCACATGGGCCTCGACCACGGCCCGGGCGGCAAGTTCGACCCCCGGCCGTTCGACCTGCGCGACCTCAAGGCCGTGCTCGGCCGCTGGCAGACGGGCCTGGCCGAGGCGGGCTGGAACGCGCTCTACTGGGACAACCACGACCAGCCGCGCATCGTCTCCCGCTTCGGCGACGACGGCGAGCACCGGCGGGACTCGGCGACGATGCTCGCGACCGTCCTCCACCTGCACCGCGGGACCCCGTACGTCTACCAGGGCGAGGAGCTCGGGATGGCGAACGCGCACCTCGACTCGTTCGACGGGTACCGCGACATCGAGTCGCTGCGGCACGTCGAGGAGGCCCGCGAGCTCGGCCTCGCGACCGACGAGCAGCTCCTCGCGGGTCTCGCGGCGAGCAGCCGTGACAACGCGCGCACCCCCGTGCAGTGGGACGCCTCCCCGCACGCGGGGTTCACCACGGGAGAGCCGTGGATCGGGGTCAACCCCGACCACGTGACCGTCAACGCCGAGGCCGAGCGGGCCGACCCGCGCTCCGTGCTCCACCACTACCGACGGCTCGTCGCCCTGCGGCACGAGGACGTGACGGTGCGCCTCGGCGACTTCACGATGCTGCTGCCCGAGCACCGGCACGTCTACGCCTTCACCCGCCGGCTCGGCGACGACGCCCTCCTCGTGCTCGGCAGCTTCTCCGGGGAGCCGCAGGAGGTCGAGGTCGACGCCGCCTGGGACGGGGCGGACGTCGTCCTCGGCAACCTCGAGGACCCGGCCGTGCCGCGCGACGGCGGCCGGGTGCGGCTACGGCCGTGGGAGGCGGTCGTGCTGCGCGCCGCTGCGGGCTGAGGCCTGGCTCAACCCGCGTCGGCCACCTCGACGACGACGCGGACCGGGTCGTCCAGCAGGGTCACCCGCACGGGGCGCTGCTCACCGACGACGCCGACGAAGGACTGCGTCACGCCCTCGAAGGTGAGCGGGCGGGTCACCTCGGCGACGCCACCCGCGGCGGGCAGGACGTTCTCGGGGAACTCCTCGTGGCCGCTGTCGAAGGGGTAGGTCGTGCCCGTGACCCGGACCTCGAGGATCGCGTCGCCCCGGACGTCGACGACCTCTCCCGACGGGTCGTCGACCGCGCGCTCGACGTACCCGACGCGCCAGCCCGGCAGGCCCTCCCCGGCGAGCTCGTAGACGACGCGGTCGTAGCCGTCGTGCTCACCGGTCCGGACCGCGACGACCGTCAGGCGTCCGTCCGCCGGCTCGGCGGTCAGCTCCGTGCCGGGCGGCGCGAAGCCCTCCGGCGCGGTCGGCTCGCCGCTCGGTGCGGCCGAGGCGGCCGGGGGCGAGGTCGACGGGGTCGGTGCCGTGGTCGCGGAGGAGGTGGAGGGCCCCGGGGTGCGCGGTGGTTCCGCCGGCCGCCCGCAGCCCGCGAGCAGGAGCAGGGTCCCTCCGGTCAGCAGGGCCACCGTCGTGCGTCGCGTGCCCATCGTCCACCTCCGTCGTCGTGCCGAGGTCGGCCACGGTACGTGCAGGGGCCCTCGTCGGGGATCGGGTCACCGCGCGAGCCGCTGGACCACCGCACCGAAGAGCGCGGGCAGGGCCCGTGCGGACGGGACGAGCACGGGGCGCAGCGGTGAGCCCGCCCAGGCGACGAGGGCCGAGGTGAGTGCGCGGTAGTCACGTGTCGCGGCCCGCCAGGCGCGCTCGTAACCGTCGGGGTCCTCGAGCGTCTCCACGGCGGCGCGGGCCTGGGCGAAGCCCACCCGCAGGCCCTCCCCGGTGAGTGCGTCGACGTAGCCCGACGCGTCCCCGACGAGCCGGACCGGGCCGACGGCCCGCCGCGTGCTGCGCTGCCGCAGCGGGCCCGCGC
>JAEXEM010000067.1 GCA_023401045.1 Actinomycetes bacterium | reverse complement strand
AGCACGTGCTGCGGGAAGGAGGCGACGGTGGTGCGGCTGTCGCTCTCACGGGTCGTCACCCGGTCCGCGCAGGCTGACCCGGACCGGGTCGTCGCGGTCTGCGGCGACGCGGTGCTCACCGCGGCCGGGCTCGAGACCGCGGCCAACCGGTACGCACGCGATCTGCGGCGGCGCGGTGTCCGCCGCGACGACCTCGTCACCCTCGCCGTGCCGAACGGGCTCGCCGCGCTCGTCGCGACCGTCGCGGTGTGGAAGGCCGGTGCCACCCCGCAGCCGGTGTCCCGCGGCCTGTCCGCCGACGAGCGGGACGCCGTCGTCGCGACCGCCCGCCCCGCGCTCACCGTGGGGTTCGCGGTGCCCGGGGTGCCCTCGCTGCCGGCGGACCACGAGCCGGAGTCCGCGGACGCCGGCCCGCTGCCCGACGTGTGGGCCCGGTCGTGGAAGGCGCCGACGTCCTCCGGCAGCACGGGACGCCCGAAGGTCGTCCTCGCGACCGCACCGGCGCTGCTCGACCCCGACCGGCCGGTCGCGCCGTTCCTGCCGCTGCACGCGACGCAGCTCGTCAGCGGGCCGCTCATGCACTCCGCGACGTTCACCTACGCCTTGCGCGGGCTGCTCACCGGTCACCGGCTCGTCGTGCTGCCGCGGTTCGACGAGCACGCGTGGCTCGACGCCGTCGAGGAGCACGCCGTCACGTGGGCGATGGTCGTGCCGACGACGATGCACCGCCTGCTGCGCGTCTCGCCCGAGCGACGTGCCCCGGCGCGCGTCGCGTCGCTCGGGACCGTCCTCCACCTCGGGGCGCCGTGCGCACCGGAGCTCAAGCGGCGCTTCCTCGACTGGCTCGGCCCCGAGCGCGTCCTCGAGGTGTACGCCGGCTCGGAGTCGAACGGCCTCACGACGATCCGCGGCGACGAGTGGCTGCGACGCCCCGGCAGCGTCGGGCGGCCCGTCCCCGGCACCGAGGTCCGGGTGCTGCGGCCCGACGGCACCGCCGCGGGGCCCGGGGAGGACGGGCTCGTGTGGCTGCGCCGGGGCGAGGAGCCCGCCTACCGCTACCTCGGTGCCGTGAGCCGCCGCACCTCCGACGGCTGGGACACGCTCGGTGACGTCGGGCACCTCGACGCCGACGGGTACCTGTGGATCACCGACCGGGACGACGACGTCGTCGTGCGTGGCGGCGAGAAGATCCACCCCGTCGAGGTCGAGCGCGTCCTCGAGCGGCACCCGGCGGTGCGCTCGGCGGTCGCGTTCGGTGTCCCGGACGAGGAGTACGGGCAGCAGGTCGCGGCGGTCGTCGACGTCGCCGGCGCGGACGTCGGGGCCGACGACGTGCTCACCTTCGCCCGCGCGCACCTCGACGCGCCGCGCCGGCCGGTCGACGTCGAGGTGGCGCACGAGCCGGTGCGCGACGACGCGGGCAAGGTGCGGCGCCGGTGGTGGGCCGCACGCTGGGTGGCGGCCCGGGCGGACGTCAGCCCGGGGGCGCCGTCGAGCCCCGCTCGACGAGCGTCGTCATGAGCTGGACCTGCCGTGACGGCGGCTGCACCCCGTCGGCCATCGCGAGGACGGTCTGCACCGCCATCTGCCCCATGCCCTCGAGCGGCTGGTGCACCGTGGTGAGCGGCGGGGTCGTCCAGCGGGCCTGCGGGGTGTCGTCGAACCCGACGACGCTGACGCCGCGCGGGACGGGGACACCGAGCTCGCGGGCGGCGAGGAGCACGCCGACGGCGATCTCGTCGTCACCGCACACGACGGCGGTGGGCGGCTCGGGCAGCCCGAGCAGGTCGCGGCCGTGGACGAGGCCGGTCTCGACCGCGAACGGGCCGTGCCGCAGCAGGGAGCGGTTGACCCCGATGCCGGCGGTCTCGAGCGCGGCCGCGTAGCCGTGGAAGCGGTCCGCGGACGCCTCGGAGGAGTCCGGGCCACCGACCCAGGCGATGTGGCGGTGGCCGAGGCCGATGAGGTGGCCGGTGGCGGTGCGCGCACCGGCCCAGTTCGTCGCGCCGACCCGGACGACGTCGTCCGCGGGCACGTCGACCGGGTCGATGATGACGAACGGCAGGCCCACCTGCTCGCAGGCGGTGAGCAGGGCGGACGGCTCCCCGAGGGTGATGCCGACGGCGCCGACGGCTCCCGAGGCGAGCTGCTCGTCCACCCAGGCGCGTGCCGTCTCGGGTTCATTGCGGACGGAGCGCTCGGGCGCGAGCCGCACGAGCACGTCGGTGCGGACGGCGGCCGCCGCGGCGACGACACCCTGCAGCACGTGGGAGATGTAGTGCGACTCGAGGCTGTCGGCGACGGCGACGACGGTGCGGGTCCGGGCGGGTGCCGACGGCTCGGTCGTCGGGCGGTACCCGAGCTCGGCGACCGCGGCGAGGACCCGCTGCCGGGTGGCCTCGGCGACGTCGCTGCGGCCGTTGAGCGTCTTCGACGCGGTGCCCTTGGAGACCCCCGCGTGCGCCGCGACGTCGTCGAGCGTCACGCGGCTCCGGCCGTTGCTGCGCGGCATGGGGACCTCCGGGTCGAAATTGTTTCGAGAGTAGGGGGTGGTCGGGGCGCCGGGCAAGCCGAGGCGTCGTCCTCCCGCTGGACGACTGGTGTGGTGCAACGACTGACCCTTGACCCCCGTTTGCGCCGCCGGTTACGTTGCGAGCCGCACGACCGTCGTTTCGAAACAGTTGCGAGCCCGGCCCGCCACGGAAGAGACGCCCATGCCCCTCGCCCCCACCGTCCACCTCGTCGACGGCGAGCAGCCGCTGGACCGCCCGCTGCGGCACGTGTGGAACGCCTGCCTCGGCGCCGGCCGCGCCAACGAGGCGCTGCGCGCCGACTGGCAGGCCCACTTCCGCGAGGCCGTCGAGGTGCTCGGTGCCCGCACCGTGCGGTTCCACGGCCTCTTCCACGACGACATGTTCGTCTACCGCGCGACGTACGGCGGCGGCTTCGGCCCCGACGACGACCTGCCCGCGCCCGTCCACACCTTCAGCTACGTCGACAAGGTCATGGACTTCATCCTCGACACCGGCGCCCGGCCGTTCGTCGAGCTCGGGTTCATGCCCCGCGCGCTCGCCACGCAGACCGAGACGCTCTTCTGGTGGAAGGCGCACTGCAGCCCGCCGACGGACATGGCCGCGTGGGTCGACCTCGTCCGCTCGACGGTGCAGCACTGGGTCGACCGGTACGGCCTCGACGAGGTGCGGCAGTGGCGCTTCGAGGTGTGGAACGAGCCGAACCTCGTGCCGCACTTCTGGACCGGCACGCGCACGCAGTACTTCGAGCTCTACGAGGCGACCGCGCGTGCCGTGAAGTCGGTCGACGAGCGGCTGCTCGTCGGGGGGCCGTCGACGAGCGTCTTCGTGCCCGACGACCGGTACGCCGGCGAGGTCGAGGACCCGACCCGCACCCACGGCACCGCCGCGGCGGCCGACGTCGACGCGCTCGACTGGCAGCCGGTGTGGATCGAGGAGTTCATCGCGTGGTGCGCCGAGCGTGACGTGCCGGTCGACTTCCTCACGACGCACCTCTACCCGACGGACTTCGCGTTCGGCGCCAACGGCGAGGTGCGGCACATCCGCCGGCACGTCGACGCGACGTCCGACGACCTCGCCGTCATGCAGAAGATCATCGCGAGCAGCCCGTTCCCGGACGCCGAGCTCCACATCACCGAGTGGTCGACGTCCCCGTCGAGCCGGGACCGGATGCACGACACGCTCTTCGCGGCGACGTACGTCACCCGGGCCTTCCTGCGCTGCGAGAGCCTCACGGACTCCCTCGCGTACTGGACGTTCACCGACGTCTTCGAGGAGGGCGGCGCCGGTCTCGGCCCGTTCCACGGCGGCTTCGGCCTCGTCAACGAGCAGGGCATCCACAAGCCCACGTTCCACGCGTTCGCCATGCTCGCGCGCCTCGGGGACCGGGTGCTGCTCGACACCGACCACGGCGTCGTCACGCGTGACAGCGCGACCGGTGAGGTCGCCGCGGTGCTGTTCAACTACCCGCAGGACATGGGCCGGCGCGCCGTCGGCTCGGCCGACTCCTACGGCGAGACCCGCGCGCTCGCCGAGGTCGGGCCCGCGCGCCGGGTGCAGCACACCGTCGCGGGTCTCGTGCCGGGGACACGGTTCACCGTCGAGCAGCTCGACTGGGAGCACGGCAACGTCGCCGAGGCGTGGCACGCCCTCGGCGAGCCGCTCAACCTCACGCGCGAGCAGACGGCCGAGCTGCGGCGCGTCGCCGACGGCCTGCTGCGCACCGAGCTCGTCGTCGGGGAGGACGGCGTCCTCGACATCGACCTCGAGCTGCCCGCGTGGGCGGTCGTCTCGGTCCACCAGGCCTGACACGCACGGCGACGGTGGGTGCCCCGGGGCGGGGCGCCCGCCGTCCGCGCGTCCGGGGCTGGGACGTCGGACCCGGTCGGGCCCCGCGACCGGTGCCGATACTCGCTGGTGACGGCGGGGGTGACGGAGCCCACGTCGCACCCCACCGCCAGGAGAACCGCGTGACACGCCACCCCCGCATGCTGGAGCCGGCTCGCTGGGGCTCGCTCGAGCTGCCGAACCGTACGTACATGCCCCCGATGGGCACCCACACCGCCAACCCCGACGGGACGATCTCCGAGTCGGGCGTGGCCTACCTCGTGGCCCGTGCGCGCGGCGGCGTCGGCCTCCTCATCACCGAGTCCATCCAGACGCAGGACGTCTACGACCTGCCGACCGGCTCGACCATCAGCCTCACCGACGACCGGCACGTCGCCCCGCTGCGGGACGCCGTCGCGCAGGTGCACGCCGCGGGTGGGCTCATCGCCGCGAACCTCACCCCCGGGCTGGGGCGGATCATGCCGATGGGTCCCGACGGCGGGACGCCCTGGTCGGCGTCCGACTGCCCGCCCCTCATGGACCCCTCGGCGCGCTGCCGTGCGCTGAGCACCGAGCAGGTCGAGGACATCCTCGACCGGTTCCGGGCGGCGACCCGCCGCGCGCTGGCGTGCGGCTTCGACGGCATCGACCTGCACGGGCACACCGGCTACCTCACCGACCAGTTCCTCACGGCGGCGTGGAACACCCGTACCGACCGCTTCGGCGGCGACGTGCGCGGGCGGGCGACCTTCGCCACCGAGATGATCCGGATCGTCAAGGAGGAGGCGGGCGCCGACTTCCCGGTCTCGATGCGCATCACCGTGCGCCACCAGTTCCCCGGCGGACGCACCCCCGAGGAGGCGCGCGAGCTCGCGGTCGTCCTCCAGGACGCCGGGCTCGACGTCCTCCTCGTCGACGCCGGCTCGTACGAGGCCATCGACTGGTCGTTCCCGTCGTACTACATGGGTGACGGTGTCTACCTGCCCGACGCGGCGGCCGTGAAGCCCGCCGTGCGGATCCCCGTCGCGGTCAACGGCAACCTCACCGCCGACCTCGCCGAGGAGGCGCTCGTCGACGGCATCGCCGACTTCGTCGGCTTCGGGCGCATGCTCATCGCCGACCCCGACCTCGTCGCCAAGGTCGCCGCGGGACGTGCCGAGGCCGTGCGCCCCTGCATCCGCTGCAACCAGCTGTGCATCGGCAACGTCGTCGCGGGCAAGCCCATCGAGTGCTCCGTCAACCCCGAGGCCGGGTACGAGGCGACGCGCGTCCTGCTGCCCGCGCCGACGGTGCGCCGCGTCACGGTCGTCGGTGGCGGCCCCGCGGGCCTGGAGGCGGCGCGCGTGGCCGCCGAGCGCGGGCACGAGGTCGAGCTCTACGAGCGCGGCACGCGCCTCGGCGGGGTCCTCGAGCCGGCCGCGACCCCCGAGTTCAAGCGCGAGCTGCACCGCATGGTCGACTGGTGGGAGGGCGAGCTCGACCGGCTCGGCGTCAAGGTCCACCTCCGCCACGAGATCACCGCCGACGCCCCGGAGCTGCTCGGTGCCGACGCACTCGTCGTCGCCACCGGCTCGACGCCGTGGGCCCCGGAGGTGCCCGGCGTCGACGGGCCGATGGCCGTCGACGTCCTCGCGTTCCACACCGGCACGCCCGTGGGGCACCGGGTCGTCGTGTGCGGCGGCGGCCTGTCCGGTGCGGACGCGGCGCTCGAGCTCGCGAACGACGGGCACGAGGTGACGATCGTCGAGATGGCGCCCGAGATCGCCGCCGACATGGTCGTCCACAACCGCGTCGCGCTGCTGCGCCGCCTGCACGAGACCGGCGTGCGCGTCCTCACCGGCCACCGGGTGACCGCCATCGGTGACGGCACGGTGACGTGCGAGGGGGCCGACGGTGCCGTCGAGGTCGAGGCGGACACCGCGCTGCTCGCCTTCGGCGTGCGCCCCGACCGCACCCTGCCGGACGCGGTGCAGCACCGGGCGCACGTCGTGGGGGACTGCGTGGCGCCCGCGAAGGTCGGTGACGCGGTGCACGCGGGCTACGCCGCCGGCGTCGCCCTCTGACGCACCCGCCGGCCCCGCGC
>JAEXEM010000060.1 GCA_023401045.1 Actinomycetes bacterium | reverse complement strand
GCCTCGGGCCGTTGCCGTCCGGAGGCCGGCTCGAAGGTCGGCGGCGGGGTCGGGTCGTCGCGGCGGCCTGGCACGTGCCTGCTCAGCAGCTCGTCGACGTGTCAGCGGCTGTGAACGCCTCGCCCGGCTTCTTGGTGGTGCTCGGGGCCGGGGCGGGCGCCTCCGGTGCGGCGGGCGCCGACGAACCGGCGTCCGGCGCACCCCCGTCGGGGGTGCCCGCGTCGGCGGCGGGCGGCGGCTCGGGCTGCCCGAGCATCGGGATGTCGGCCGCGATGTTGGCCCAGAGCTCGTCGGCGGCCGAGGTCCACTCGACGCGGTTCCTGTCGCTCGCTGCGGGAGCCCAGGGCACGGTCATGAACGTGATGTTCTCACGGTCGATGCCGCGCAGGCTGAAGGCGAGGCCGGTGAGGTCGGTGACGCTGAGGTCGGTCTTCACCGACTGCGTGGCGGCGCTGAGGAACTGCATGAGGTTGGCGCCGTCGGTCAGCAGGTTCTTGGAGAGCACCTCGTTGGCGACGTTGGCGATGAGCTGCTGCTGGCGGCCGGCGCGTGCGGTGTCGGAGCCGTCGAAGGAGCTCCCGTGCCGCGCACGCGCGTACTGCAGGGCCTGCATTCCGTCGAGCTTGTGCAGCCCCGCCGTGAGGTCGAGCCCCGTGTACTTGTCGTAGACGTCCTGGGCGATGCACATCTGCACCCCGCCGATGGCGTCGATCATGCTCTGGAACCCGGCGAAGTCGACGACGACGACCTCGTCGATCGGGATGCCGGTGTTCTCCTGCATCGTGCTCACCGTGCAGGCCGCGGCCGACGCGAGGTCGCCACCGTTGTCGTACCCCAGGGCGAAAGCGGAGTTGAACATGGCGTTGCGCTGGGGGCGGGTCGTCTTGCCGTTGGTGAGCGTGCACGCCGGGATATCGACGAGCGAGTCGCGCGGGATCGAGACCATCTCGATGCGGGAGCGGTCGGCCGAGACGTGCAGGAGGATCGTCGTGTCCGAGCGCATTCCCGCCTCCTGGCCCCCGATCTCACCGTTGGCGCCGTCACGCTGGTCGGAGCCGAGCACGAGCACGTTGACCGGGCGGCCCGCCTTCGAGTCCGAGGGGTCGGCGCTCACGCTGGGAGAGGGAAGCGCCTCGACGAGCCCGTCGAGGTCGAGACCGTCGACGTTGGAGGTCATGCGGGTGGCGAACGCTGCTCCGGCGGCGACGACGAACACGAGGACGCTGGTGACCCCGAGCGCCACCCCGCGCAGCGCACCGTGCGAGTGGTGGGTGCGCGCGTGCCGCACCGTTCGAGCGCGGCGTGGCGCGGCGTGTCGGGTGGTCACGGACCTGATCGTAAGCGGTGAGGAGGCTGTGACCGGCGGGCTGTCAGGGCCGGTCACGTAGAGGATTCGTGGAGACCGGACGTGTCGCCGCCCGTGGCGGGACGACCGGGACCGGCCGGGCGGCACGGCCGGTGAGGACGTCGTGGACGGTCGGACGGGGCGTCGCGGCGGGGCGATCGGGGTGGGTACGACGAGGCCCGCCACACGTCGGCCTGCGGCGGGCCCCGGGTAACTCAGCGTCCGAGCACGGCGTACCGCGCTTCAGTGGCGTCCTTCTGGGGGCGCCACCAGGCCTCGTTCTCTTCGTACCAGCGGATGGTCGCCGCGAGCCCGTCGCGGAAGGTCGTGTAGCGGGGCTCCCACCCGAGCTCGGTACGCAGCTTGCCGGCGTCGATCGCGTAGCGCAGGTCGTGGCCGGGCCGGTCGTTGACGTGGTCGTACGCGTCCGACGGGCGACCCATGAGTTCGAGGATGAGCTCGATGACCGTCTTGTTGTCCTTCTCGCCGTCGGCGCCGATGAGGTACGTCTCCCCGAGGCGGCCCTTGTCGATGATCGCCCACACTGCGGAGTTGTGGTCCTCGACGTGGATCCAGTCACGGACGTTCTCGCCCGTCCCGTACAGCTTGGGGCGCACCCCGTCGATGACGTTGGTGATCTGGCGCGGGATGAACTTCTCGACGTGCTGGTACGGCCCGTAGTTGTTCGAGCAGTTGGAGATCGTCGCGCGGACCCCGAAGCTGCGGGCCCAGGCGCGCACGAGCAGGTCGGAGGACGCCTTCGTCGACGAGTAAGGGCTCGACGGGTTGTAGGGCGTGTCCGGGGTGAACTTCGCGGGGTCGTCGAGCTCGAGGTCGCCGTACACCTCGTCGGTGGAAACGTGGTGGTAGCGCACGTCGTAGCGTCGCACGGCCTCGAGCAACTGGTAGGTGCCGATGACGTTCGTCCGCACGAACGGCCACGGGTCGCGCAGGGAGTTGTCGTTGTGCGACTCCGCCGCGAAGTGCACGACGAGGTCGGCGTCCTTCACGAGCCGGTCGACGACGTCGGGGTCGGCGATGTCGCCCTTCGCGAACGTCACCTGGCCGGCCACCGGGTCGAGGCTGCGCTCGTCGCCCGCGTACGTCAGGGCGTCCAGCACTGTGACGTGTACGTCGGTGCGCTCCCGGACCGTCTGGTGGACAAAGTTGGAGCCGATGAAACCGGCTCCGCCGGTGACGAGCAGGCGCATGGATGGGTTCCTTCGAGCAGGGTCGGGACGGCGCCCAACCCTACCGTCCGGTGGCAGGCCGGCGTGAGGACGGTCAGCCCCGGTAGGACAGGCCGCCCGACGCGGGCACGAGGCAGCGCTCGACGACGGACCGCTCCACGCGTGCCGCCCGGGTGATGCGGCGCCGCGCGTGCAGCAGCTTGGGCAGCATGCGCAGGTAGGACGCGAGAGCTCTCGACCGCTCGGCCGCCAGGCGCCAGCGCCGCCGCCGCAGGGCGAGGGACGCCGTCGCCAGGACGAAGCCCACGACCGCGCGCGTGACCAGGGTCGCGGACGCGTCTTTCGTCAGCACCGCGAGCCGGTTGCGAGCGTCGTGGAAGCGGAAGAAGGCGCTGCCCTCGTCCGAGGACGCTGCGTGGACGTGCTCGACGACAACGTCGGGGCAGTGCTCGACGCGGTGGCCGGCGAGCCGGAGCCGCCACGACAGGTCCGTGTCCTCGTAGTACATGAAGAACGATTCGTCGAAGAGGCCGACGTCCTCGAGCGCAGCGGTGCGGATGATCGCAGCGGCACCGGAGAACCCGAAGACGTCCCGTGGCGGTCGGTGACGGGCGGAGTCCGCCAGCCATCCCCGGTCGACCCCGAACCCGTCCGTGCGCACCTCGTTGCCGGTGGAGTTGACGAGCCTCACGTCGCCGTCCGGGTCCGGGGCCCACACGCCGTCGGGGCCGCGCACCGTCTTCGCGTCGTCGGGCCGGGCGTGCCGGAACCGTTCCGCGAGGAGCACGGTCGGTGCGAGGGCGGCGACGTCCTGCGCGGCCGAGTCCAGGGCTGTTACGAGGGTGCGCACCGCGTCCGTGCCGAGGACAGCGTCGTTGTTGAGCAGGACGACGTGACGGGAGCGCACCGCGCGCAGCGCGAGGTTGTTGCCACCGGCGAAGCCGAGGTTCCGTGCCGACCGCACGAGGGTGACCCAGGGGTGCGCGGCCGCGACGAGGTCCGCCGTGCCGTCCTGGGAGGCGTTGTCGACGACGACCACCTCCATCCGCAGCCCTCCGAGCCGTTGTGCCGCCAGGCTCTCGAGGCAGGTGAGCACGAGGTCGGCGGCGTCGTAGGTGACGGTGACGACCGTGACGTCCGGAGGGGTCACGACGTTGCCCTCGTGTACGCGTCGAGGGTCGCGTCCGCCGTCGCGTCCCACGTGAACGTGCGGGCCCGGTCGGTGCGCGCGCGGCGTGCCGCTGCGTCGTCCGGTGCGTCGAGGACCTCCTCGAGCCCGCTCAGGAGCGCGTCGCGCTCGAGGGGGTCGGCGTACGTCGCGAGCGCGGCGCCCACCTCGCGCAGCGCCGGCACGTCGCCGGCGAGCACCGGCCGACCCGTGGCGAACGCCTCGAGGACCGGGAGCCCGAAGCCCTCGTCGAGCGAGGGCAGCACCAGTGCGCGAGCGCCCGCGACGAGCGCGCGCAGCTGGTCGTCCTCGAGCCACCCCGCCCGCACGACCCCGGGAGCGTCGGCGACGTGCTCGTCGCGCCCGGCGGGCCCCGCCAGGACGAGGTCGGGCGCACGTGGGGAGCGCCGGCGCAGCTCGGCGTGCGCGGCGAGGAGGCGCGGCAGGTTCTTGCGAGGGTCGAGCGTGCCGACGAACAGCAGGTACTCGTGGGTTGCCGGGCGCACGCCGTGCGACGCCGTCGCGGGCGCGAACCACCGCTCGTCCACACCGAGCGGTGTCACCGTCACCCGCTCCTCGGTGAGGCCGTAGTGGCCGCGGACCGCCGACGCGGTCGCGTGCGACGGGGTGACGACGTGCGCACCGCGGGCCAGCGCGCGAGGCACGAGGACGCGGTAGCGGGCTGCGTCGGGCGTGACGGTGCCTGGCAGGGTCTCGTACGCCAGGTCGTGCACGGTCACGACCTCGGCGGCGCGCCACGTGGGCGGTGCCACGAAGTTGGTGCCGTGGACGACGGACGTGCGTCCCACGAGCAGCTCGACCGGCGGCGCGTCGGCACGGGCCCAGGCCTCGCGCAGCAGGCGCGCCGGGAACGGCAGACCGACCTGCCGCACGCCCGGCGGCAGGTCGCGTACGCGTCCGCCGCGCACGCTCCACGTCATGACGTCGAACCGCGCACCGGTCCCGCGCCGCGCGGCAGCCGCCGGAAGGGCCTCGACGAGCCGGGCGACGTAGGTACCGATACCGGTCCGACGGCCGAGCAGGGGGGTCCCGTCAAGCGTGATGCGCACCCCGCGATGCTCTCACGGGCGACATCGACCCCATGGCCCGGCTGGGTAGGATGCGGGGTCCTGGGAAGGAAGGTTCTCGCACTGATGCCCACCTATGACGCTGTCGTCGACGAGTCGCTCGACGACAACTCGCACGCCTACCTCGTGCGCCTCGTCGGGCCGGACAAGCACGTGCTCGACGTCGGCTGCGCGACGGGGTACCTGGGGGCGGCGCTCAAGCGCAGGGGCTGCACGGTCGTCGGTGTCGAGTTCGACGCGGATGCGGCTGCGCAGGCAGCGGACGTGCTCGACGACGTGCTGGTGGCGGACCTCGAGCACATCGACCTGTCCGCGGCCTACGGCGCGGCGACCTTCGACGTCGTCGTGCTCGGTGACGTCCTCGAGCACCTGCGGGACCCGTTGCGCCTGCTGCGCGCGTGCGTCGGGCTGCTGCGCCCCGGCGGCAGCGTGGTCATCTCCGTCCCGAACGTCACGCACGGGTCGGTGCGGCTCGCGCTGCTCCAGGGACGGTGGGTCTACCGCGACCTCGGTCTGCTCGACCGGACGCACGTGACGTTCTTCACGAGGTCCTCTCTCATGAGGCTGCTCGAGGACGCCGGTCTCGCCGTCGTCGCCCTGTGGCCCACGCACGCCGACGTCCTCGGCACGGAGGTCGAGGTCGACCCCTCGCACCTGCCTCCGGGCGCCCTCGAGTGGGTCCGCGAGCAGCCCGACGCCGACGTCTACCAGTTCGTCGTGCGAGCCGTCCTGGACGACCGGGACGGGGCCGTCGCGCAGCTGCAGGCAGGGCTCGAGACGGCGCAGATGGAGCGGGACGCCGTCCAGGCGCAACTCGAGGTGGTGCGCGCGGAGCTCGAGGTCGAGCGCGCGTCCCGGCGCGAGGCCGACCTGCGCGCGGAGCGTGCCGCGACCGAGGTGGAGGCGATCCACGCCACCCGCTCGATGCGGGCGACGCGGGCGCTCAGGAACGTCTACGGGCGGGTGCGGAACAAGCAGAGCCGGGCGCGCGGACGGTAGCGACCGCTTCGTCGCCTAGGATCGGGGCCATGCATGGACCCACGGACCGGGGCACGACCCCGGCGGACTCGGCATGCGTGCAGGTGAGTCGCGCGTGAGGGACGCTGCCGGCACCCAGCGTGCGCGTGAGCTCCTCGCCAACCTCACGATGCGTGAGGTCAAGGGGCGCTACAAGCGCACGGCGCTGGGGAACATCTGGTCGCTCATCAACCCGATCGCCACGATGGTCGTCTACTCGGTCGTCTTCGGCGTCTTCATGCGCGTCCAGATCGAGCCGAGCCGAACCGGGCTGCACGTGTTCGCGCTCTGGCTCATGTGCGCGCTCGTGCCGTGGACGTTCTTCTCGGGCGCGCTCATGACCGGCCTCAACTCGATCGTGGCGAACGCGAACCTCGTGAAGAAGGTGTTCTTCCCGCGCGAGGTGCTCGTCGCGTCCAGCGTGTTCGCGCTCGACGTCACGACGGCCATCGAGCTCGGCGTCCTCGTCGTCGCGCTGACGATCTTCGGGCAGATGGTCGTCCCGTGGCTGCCGATGGTCGTCGTGCTGCTCGTGCTCCTCACGGCGATGGCGCTCGGGTTCGCGCTCATGCTCGCCGTCGCCAACGTGTACTTCCGGGACACGGAGCACTTCACGGCCATCGTGCTGCAGATCTGGATGTACGCGACGCCGATCATCTACCCCCTCTCCTACGTCGTGGCAGCGCAGGACCGGCTCAACGCCTGGCTCGCGCAGTGGGACCTCTCGTTCCCCCTCGTCTCGCTGTGGGAGCTCAACCCCATGCTGCACTTCACGCGGGCCTTCCGGTCCGTGCTCTACGAGGAGACGTGGCCCTCGGCGGTCGACATGCTGTGGTGCGCCGGCTCGGCCGGTGTCGTGCTGCTCGCCGGGTGGTGGGTCTTCCGCCGGTTCGAGCCGCGGATGGCGGAGGAGCTGTGAACGACATCATCGAGGTGGACGGCGTCTCGAAGCGCTTCCGGATGTACCGGGAGCGCAACCAGTCGCTCAAGGCCTCCCTCATGCGTGGTCGGCGAGCCAAGTACGACGAGTTCTGGGCGCTGCGCGACGTCGGGTTCAGCATCCCCGAGGGGTCGACGTTCGGCCTCGTCGGCGAGAACGGGTCGGGCAAGTCGACGCTGCTCAAATGCCTCGCGCGCATCCTCGTGCCGGACGAGGGCTCGATCGCGGTCAAGGGGTCCGTCGCGGCGCTCCTCGAGCTGGGGTCCGGGTTCCACCCGGAGCTCACGGGCCGCGAGAACGTCTACCTCAACGGCTCGATCCTCGGCCTCGGCAAGCGGGAGATCGACCGCAAGTTCGACGGGATCGTCGACTTCGCGGGCGTCGAGCAGTTCATCGACCAGCCGGTGAAGAACTACTCCTCCGGAATGTACGTGCGGCTCGGGTTCTCGGTGGCGATCAACGTCGACCCCGACATCCTCCTGGTCGACGAGGTCCTCGCCGTCGGCGACGCCGCCTTCCAAGCGAAGTGCATGGAGAAGTTCGCAGAGTTCCGCACGGCTGGGAAGACCGTCGTCATCGTCAGCCATGCGATGGGCACGATGCGCACGATGTGCGACCACGCCGCCTGGCTCGACCACGGACGCCTCGTGCAGGCCGGCCCCGCAGCAGGCCTCGTCGACGACTACGTCGACGCCACGCACGTGGACCGGCCTACCGCTGCCGACGGGCCCGTCGAGGCAGGCCGGCACGGGTCCGGGGAGGCGACCGTCGAGAAGGTCGAGATCATCGACGCCGACGGCCGCAGCGTGACGAGCGTGCGCACCGGCGAGCGCGTGACGATCCGCGTGCACTACGACGCCCGCGAGCGGGTGGACAAGCCGGTCTTCGGGCTCGCGCTCGAGAACCTCGAGGGGGTCTACGTGTGGGCCTTCCACTCCCGCGACGGCGGGCTCGAGGTCGACGCGGTCTCCGGCTCGGGGTACGTCGACTGCACCGTCCCGGCGCTGCCGTTGCAGCCAGGCACGTTCGACGTGGTCGCGTCCGTCGTCGACTGGACCACGCAACACACGTACGACCTGCGCCGCAAGACGGTGCGGTTCGATGTCGAGGCGGGTAGCCCCCGTGAGTCGGGGGGGATCGTCGCCATGGGCGCCACCTGGACGAAGGAGCATGCGTGACGAAGGTGAAGGCCGATGACGAGCGGACGACGGTACGGCCGGGGGTGGTCAGCGTCGTCCTCGTCAACTACAAGGGGGCGCCGGACACCATCACCGCGCTGCGTGCGTTCGCGGACGTCGACTGGCCGCGCGAGCAGCTCGAGCTGATCGTCGTCGACAACGACTCGCAGGACGGCAGCGTCGACGCGATCGCCGAGGCGGTACCGGACGCGATCGTGGTCCAGGCGGGCGGCAACACGGGCTTCGCGGGCGGCTGCAACCGCGGCGTCGCCCGTGCGACCGGGCAGTACGTGGCCTTCCTCAACAACGACGCGCGGCCCGGGCGGGACTGGATCCGTGCCGCCGTCGAGGCGATGGAGGCCGACCCGTCGATCGGTGCGGTCGCCAGCAAGG
This sequence comes from Actinomycetes bacterium, assembly GCA_023401045.1. GTDB lineage: Bacteria > Actinomycetota > Actinomycetes > Actinomycetales > Cellulomonadaceae > Cellulomonas. Next base: position 2,311 of record JAEXEM010000060.1, on the reverse strand, counting down.
TCCTCGACTGGGAGGGCGAGCGGATCGACTACGTCGACGGCTCTCTCACCTGGTTCGGGATGGGCTACAAGCGCGAGGTCGAGAAGCCGGACACAGGGGAGTGGGACCAGCCGAAGGACGTGCTCTTCGGCACCGGCGCGGCGATGTTCATGCCCGCCGAGCTGTACCGCACCGTGGGTGGCTTCGACGAGCGGTTCTTCATGTTCTACGAGGACGTCGACCTCGGTTGGCGTCTCAACATCCTCGGTCACCGTGTGCGCTACGTGCCGCAGTCGGTCGCGTACCACAAGCACCATGTGACGATGAAGAAGTACGGCAACTTCCGCGAGAGCTACCTGCTCGAGCGCAACGCCCTCATGTCGATGTACAAGAACCTCGACGACGAGTCCCTGGCGCGGGCCCTGCCCGCGGCCATGGCGCTCGCCGTCCGGCGCTCGTTCGCGCGCGCGGACGTCGACACGACGGCGCTCGACCTGCAGCGGTCGCCCGGCGGTGACGACGTCGGCACGCTCGAGCTGCCGAAGATGGCGCTCACCGGTCCGTACGCGATCGACTACTTCGTCGAGCAGATGGAGTCGCTCAGCCAGACCCGCAAGGAGCTCCAGGCGGCTCGGCGGCGGCCGGACACGGACGTGTTCCCGCTGTTCCGGCAGGCCATGGAGCCGGCGTACGCCATCGACTCCTACCTCGAGGCGCATCGCGTCCTCGTCGAGGCCTTCGACGTCGCGGAGCGCTTCTCCCAGCGACGCCGGGTGCTCGTCGTCACCGGTGAGCCCCTGAAGAAGCTCATGGCGGGCCCGGCCATCCGCGCCTGGGAGATCGCCCACGCGCTGTCCGCCGAGCACGAGGTGCGGCTCGCGTCGACCACCGGGTGCGCGGTCGACCCCGACGAGTTCAAGGCGGAGTTCCTGTACGGGCGCAAGCTCGTCGACGCCACCGAGTGGGCCGACGTCATCATCTTCCAGGGGTTCCTCCTCGAGGCCGCGCCCTGGCTGAAGAACAGCTCGAAGATCGTCGTCGCGGACATCTACGACCCGATGCACCTCGAGCAGCTCGAGCAGGCGAAGGACCAGGGGCCGGGCGGCCGGCAGATGGCCGTGCGCGAGACGACCCGGGCCCTCAACGAGCAGATCGCCCGCGCCGACCTCATGCTCTGTGCGTCGGACAAGCAGCGGGACTTCTGGCTCGGTCAGCTCGCCGCCCAGGGGCGCGTCAACCCCGTGGTGTACGACGAGGACGAGACGCTCCGGTCGCTGCTCACGGTCGTGCCGTTCGGCATCTCCGACGACGAGCCCGTGCAGCGTCGGCACGCCATCAAGGGTGCCACCGAGGGAATCGGCCCGGACGACAAGGTCATCCTCTGGGGCGGCGGCATCTACAACTGGTTCGACCCGTTGACGCTCGTCCGCGCGGTCGACGTGCTGCGCCGCGCGCACCCCGAGGTCCGTCTGTACTTCCTCGGGCTCAAGCACCCGAACCCCGGGGTCCCCGAGATGAAGATCGCCTGGCGGACCCGCGAGTTGGCCGAGGAGCTCGGTCTCACCGGGTCCCACGTGTTCTTCAACGAGGGGTGGGTGCCGTACGACGAGCGTGCGGACTACCTGCTGGACGCCGACCTCGGCGTCTCGACGCACTTCGAGCACATCGAGACGGCCTTCAGCTTCCGTACCCGCATCCTCGACTACCTCTGGGCGAACCTGCCGATCGTCGCGACCGGCGGGGACACGTTCGGTGAGCTCATCCGGGAGCACGACCTCGGCCGTGTCGTCCCGTCGGAGGACGTCGACGCGCTCGTCGAGGCCCTTGAGCGGATGCTGTACGACGAGAAGGCCATCGCGACGGTCCGCTCGAACGTGCGCACGTTCGCCGAGTCCTACCGGTGGTCGCGCGTGCTCATGCCGCTCGTGGAGTTCTGCCGGCGCCCGCGACGGGCCGCGGACCTCGTGACGACGCTCCAGGCGCCGGTCGCGCTCATGCACCCGGCGCCCCCGCCGCCGATCTCGCTGCGGGGTGACCTCAGCCTCTTCCGGCAGTACATGCAGCAGGGTGGCGTCCAGGAGGTGGCGCGGCGCGCCGCGGGGCGTGTGCGCCGGCTGACCACGCGGAGGTGACGTCGCCGGTGGCCGCCGCGCGCAGGGGTGTGTCGGCGGCCACCGTGCCGTGCCCGACGGGGCGCGGCACCGGTGCCGCGCCCCGTCCGCTGTCCGTGCGTACCCCAGACCCGTCGGCCGCACGGGTGCGTGCGCACCGCTGACCTGTCGACGTGCGCCGCGCACGTCGCGACGGGTCCTCAGGTGCCAGGGCGGCGTCG
>JAEXEM010000020.1 GCA_023401045.1 Actinomycetes bacterium | reverse complement strand
CGCCGCCGCTGCTCGCCTCGGCGGACACCGCCGACCTGCCGGACGTCACCCCCGAGGAGGTCGTGTCCCGCGTGCTCGCGGCGGAGCCGCAGCCGCTGTCCGGCACGGTCGTCCACACCGCTCGTCTCGGTCTTCCCGATGTCGGGCTCGCCGGCATGGGCGGCGCCGACCCGGTGAGCCTGCTCGGCGGGTCGACGACGCTGCGGGTGTGGACCGACGGGGAGCAGCGTTCGCGGGTCTCGCTGCTCGGCGACGCCTCGGAGTACTCCGTCGTGAGCGACGGCCCCGAGGCGTGGACGTACTCGTCCTCGGACGACGAGGTCGTCCACTACACGGTCGACGACCCGGCGCGCGCCGAGGCCCTCGCCGACGCGGCCGCGACGCCGCCGGCGGACCTGCCGTCGCCCGACGAGCTCGGTCGGGCCGCGCTCGAGCGCGCCGAGCAGGACTCGATCGTCACCGTCGACGCCGCGACGACCGTCGCCGGCCGCGACGCCTACCAGGTCGTCGTCGACCCGCGCAGCGACACCACCCTCGTCGGCCGGGTCGTCGTCGCGGTGGACGCCCGGACGTGGACGCCGTTGCGGGTCCAGGTGTGGAGCAGCCAGGACGAGCAGACCCCGTCCCTCGAGGTCGGGTTCACCGACGTCACCTTCGCCGCTCCGGACGACGCCGTGCTGGCGTTCTCCCCACCCCCGGGGGCGAGCGTGCGCGAGGTCGTCGTGCCGCTGCCGAGCGACGCCGAGCTGGCGCAGGCCGAGCAGGACGCGCAGGGCCCGCACGACGGCACGCTGCCCGAGGGCGTGACGGTCACCGGCACCGGCTGGGACACCGTCGTGCAGGTCTCCGGTGCCGACGCCGCGGCGCTCCTGCGGGGCGACCCGGGTGCGGTCGCGGGCGGCGCGCTCGCGGAGAAGCGGTTCGGCTCCGACGGCGCGCAGGACCTCTACGAGCAGTTCGCCCCCGAGGACGGGTCCGGCACGGACCTCGACACCGGGGCGCTCTACGACCAGCTGACGACGGCCGTGCCCGGTGGCCGGGCGCTGACCTCGACGCTCCTGTCGGTGCTCGTGCTCGACGACGGGCGTGTGCTCGCCGGGGCCGTCCCCGTCGAGACGCTGCGCGCCGCCGCGGGCGCATGACGTCGACGGTCCGGGCCGCGGCTCCTGCGGTGGCCGAGCAGGCCGGTGGTGCGACCGACGCGGTGCGCACCGCCGGCCTCACCAAGCGGTTCCGTTCGGGGCAGGTCGCGGTCGACGGCATCGACCTCGTCGTGCCGCGCGGCGCCGTCTACGGGTTCCTCGGGCCGAACGGCTCGGGCAAGACGACGACGATCCGCATGCTCCTCGGCCTCGTCGTCCCGACCGCGGGCGAGGTGTCCCTGCTGGGACGGTCGATGCCGCGGTCCGCCGCGCAGGTGCTCCCCCGCGTCGGCGCCCTCGTCGAGGGGCCCGCCTTCCAGCCGTACCTCTCGGGCCGGGCGAACCTCGCCCGCCTCGACGCCGCCGACGCGTCGGCCGACCCGCGCACGGCGCGACGACGCGCGAACGAGGCGCTCGAGCGCGTCGGCCTCACCGCGGCGGCGGACAAGCGCTACCGGCAGTACTCGCTCGGCATGAAGCAGCGGCTCGGGCTCGCGGCGGCGCTGCTGCGCCCGCGCGACCTGCTCGTCCTCGACGAGCCGACGAACGGCCTCGACCCGCAGGGCACCCGGGAGGTGCGGCACCTCGTGCGCGAGCTCGCCGACCAGGGCACGACGGTGCTCGTCTCCTCCCACCTGCTCGCGGAGATCGAGCAGGTGTGCACGCACGTGGGGATCATGGGCCGCGGCCGGCTCCTGCTCCAGGGGCCGCGCGCCGGGCTGACGGGCCGGTGGCAGGCCCGCGTCGTCGCGCGCGTGCCCGCCCCCGACGCGGGCGCTGCGACGACGGTCCTCACCGGGCTGGGGCTCACCGCCCCCGAGACCCGGCCGGCGCCCGACGGCACGGTGACGGTGTCGGCCGCCGAGCCGCCCGAGGGGGCCCCACCGCCGCAGGAGGTCTCCGCGGCGCTCGTACGGGCGGGGGTCGGTCTCGTCGCGTTCGAGGTGCAGCGGCCGTCGCTCGAGCAGGTGTTCGTCGAGCTCACCGGGGAGGGGTTCGATGTCGCTCGCTGAGACCACCGACGTCGCCGGGGCCACCGGACCCGCGCCGCGGCGCGGGGCCACCGGACGGTTCGTGCGCTCCGAGCTGCGGCTCGTGCTCGGCCGCCGGCGCAACCTCGTCCTGCTCGCGGGGCTCGCCCTCGTCCCGGTGCTCCTCGGGGTCGTGCTGCGCCTCGCGCAGGGCACGGCGCTCGCCGGGCAGGGGCCGCCGTTCGTCGCCTCCGTCACCGGCAACGGCCTGTTCCTCGTCGTCGCCTCGCTGTTCCTCTGCCTGCCCTTCCTCCTGCCGCTCACCATCGGCATCGCCTCGGGCGACGCCGTGGCGGGCGAGGCGTCCGCCGGGACGCTGCGCTACCTGCTCGTCGTGCCCGTGAGCCGCACCCGGCTGCTGCTCGTCAAGGCGCTCGGGGCGTTCGTGTTCGCCGCGGCCGCGGTGCTCGTCGTCGCGCTCGTCGGGCTCGTCACGGGTGCGGTGCTCTTCGGCGTCGGCGACCTCACGCTCCTGTCGGGCACGACGGTGCCGCCCGCTGACGGGCTGCTGCGCGTGCTCGCGGTCGTCGCCTACGTCGGTGCGTCGATGACGGGGCTCGTCGCGGTCGGGCTGTTCTTCTCGACGCTCACCGAGGTCCCGGTCGGTGCCATGGCCGCGACGGTCGCGGTCGCCGTCGTGTCCGGCGTCCTCGACCAGCTCCCCCAGCTCTCGGCGATCCACCCGGTGCTGCTCACGCACCACTGGCTCGACTTCGCCGAGATGCTCCGGGTCGCGCCGTCCGCCGACGTGCTCGTCCAGGGCCTGGCCGTCCAGGCCGGTTGGGTCGCGGTCTTCGGTGCGCTCGCGTGGGCGCGGCTGACGACCGCTGACGTCACGTCCTGACACGCCTCACACGAGGTGGGAGGCCTCCGGGGCGAAGCGGCGCTGCAGCCACCCGCCGACGGCCAGGCCGGCGAGCACGCCGAGGCTGATCGCGACCATCGACACGCCCGTCGTCACGATGGTGGTGATCGCACGGTCCGTCGACCGGCCGAGCGCCGACGTCACGCCGACGAGCCCGAGCGCACCGGGCACGAGCAGCCAGAAGCCCGGCAGGAACGTGACGAGGAACGGCGGGCCGTGCCCTCGCGCCGCGGTGAGGACGGCGACGGGCGTCATGACGAACGCCCCGACGAACGACGACACCACCGCCCCGAAGAGCACCCCGCCGACCACCTGCCCGGCGTACGCGACGGCGAGCACGAGGACGATCCAGCGCAGCGAGTCGGCCCGTGCGTCGTTGAACCGCACGACCCCGAGCGCGTAGACGAGGACCCCGACCCAGGGTCCCGCCCACCCCAGGGCCTTGGCGCTCTCCTGCCCGACCTCGGACGCGGGCACCCCGACGAGGCCGGCGGCGACGGTGATGCCGAGCGCGAGCAGCACGAGCTGCATGACCCCGGCGGCGAGGCGGGAGGACCCGGCGATCATCTGGCGCGTCGCGAGGTCGATGACGGCCGTCGTCAGCAGGGCGCCCGGGAGGAACGTGACGAGCGGTGCGACGAGCGGCGCGAGCAGCCCGACCGGCCAGCCGGTGCGGGCGAGCAGCAGCACGGGCAGCGCCACCGCGAGGGCGCACAGCGCGACGAGCAGGCCCTGGTAGGCGCCCGGGACGCGACGGGTGCCGGCGAGCACCCCCGCGA
>JAEXEM010000389.1 GCA_023401045.1 Actinomycetes bacterium | reverse complement strand
GGGGGGGCCCCCCCCCCCCCCCCCCCCCCCCCGGGCCGAGGAGACTCATGCGCACGACCTCGCGCACCCGCCCGACCGCCCTGCGTGCCGTGCCCGGCCGGACCGGGGCGGCCCGTACCGCGGTGCTGCCGCTCATCGCCGCGCTCGTCCTGCTCGCCGGGCCGGGCGCGCCGGCGCACGCCACCCCCGCGCCGACGTCGGCCGGGACCGACGGCCAGGTCACGTGGACGGTCCAGCCGGCGAGCGCCGAGGGCCCCGACCAGCGGATCTCGCTGCGCCACGAGCTGGCGCCCGGCGGCACCGTCACCGACCACGTCACCGTGACGAACTTCAGCGACCGGCCCGCGACGTTCGCGGTCTACCCCGGGGACGGGACGCTCTCGGAGTCGGGCGACTTCGACGTCCTCCCCGGCGACGAGGCCCCCGGGGACGGCGGCGCCTGGATCGAGATCGGCGCCCCCGAGGGGGCGCAGCGCGCCGAGGACGGCCGGCTGCGGCTCACGCTGCCCGCGGCCGCGGCGGTGACGCTGCCGCTCACCATCACCGTCCCCGCCGACGCGACGCCGGGCGACCACCCCGCCGGCGTCGTCGCCGAGCTCGTCGAGGACGACGCGACCGTCCGGCTCGCGGCGCGCGTCGGCACCCGCGTGCACCTGCGGGTCACCGGTGAGGTCGAGGCGGCGCTCGTCCCGCAGGACGTCACCACCCGGTGGGAACCGTCGTGGAACCCGTTCGCCCCGGGCACCGTGCACGTGCGGTACACGGTCGCGAACACCGGCGACGTCCGACTCGGCGCGCGGACGGAGACGACGCTCGCCGGGCCGTTCGGCACCGGCGCCGCGGCCGCGGCCGCCGAGCTGCGCGAGGTGCTGCCCGGCGGGTCCACCGTCGTCACCTCCGAGCTGCGGGTGTGGCCGCTCGTGCGCACCACCGGGCACGTCGACGTCCGGCCGTGGGTGGTCGGCGACGACGTCGTCGACGCCGCGATGCGCACCGCGTCCGCGCAGGTCACCGTGTGGGTGCTGCCGTGGGCGCAGCTCGCGCTGCTCGCCCTCGCGGTGGGCGGTGCGCTCCTCGTCCGGTGGCAGCGTCGCCGGTCGGCCGCGCGCCTGCAGGCCAAGGTCGACGAGGCGATCGCCGCGGCGAGGGCGGTGCACGAGCCGTCACCGACGCAGCCCTGACCTCGGGCCGGCGAGAGTCTCGCGAGGGAGCTCATAAGCGCCTCGCGGGTACCCGGCAGCAGCTGACCGAATTGCCACCACAGGCACGCGTCAGTCTGCTCCCCGGGTCCAAGACACCCGCTCTTCGTCGGGAGTCTCACTGACCGACGGGCACCACGGGGAGCCACGGATGTCGGCACCTGTGGACGATGGCCTCCGACGTCGGACGGCGCCCGGCACCCTGGACCGATGACTCCGGGCTCTACGATCGCCGACCTTGCGATGCCCCAGCGACCGCGCGAGCGCCTGGCCGCCCACGGCACGCAGGCGCTGACCGATGCCGAGCTCGTGGCGCTCGTCCTGGGGTCGGGCCTGCGCGGCACCAACGTCGTCGACCTCGCCACCCAGCTGCTGGCCAGGAACGGTGGCCTGGCCGGCCTCGCACAGGTGGACGTGACGACGCTCGCGCGCGAGCCAGGGCTCGGATCTGCCACGGCGAGCAGGCTCGTCGCTGCTCTCGCCCTGTCCGCACGGGCACAGGACGCGACGGACACTCGACCCACGGTGGCGTCGACGAGCGACATCGTGCGCGTCACGGCACCGCGGCTGGCCGGCAGGCCCCGTGAGCGGGTGGTGCTGGTGGTGTGCGGATCACGCCACCGGCTGCTCGATGTGGTGGTCCTCGCCGACGGCTCCGCACATGCCGCGGTGTTCCCGGTGCGGGAGCTGCTGGCCGAGGTTCTGCGGCGCGACGGCGTCGCGTTCGCCCTCGCTCACAACCACCCGTCCGGCGACCCGACGCCGAGCGCGGCCGACCGGGCGACGACGGCCGCTGTGCGGGTTGCCGGCGAGCGGGTTGGACTGCGGCTGCTCGACCACGTCGTGACCGCGGGAAACCAGTGGCGCTCGGTGGCCGCATCGACGTGACGCGGCCACCGAGTGGGGGTCACGACGCGAGGAGGCGGCGAAACTCCTCGTTGCGGGCCGCGGGGAGCAGAGTGTGGGTGAGCCGTCGCCGATCCTCCACAAGGCCCTCGAGCGTGGAGACACGGTCGAGAAGTGCCGCAACTCGACGCTGGGTGTCTAGGTCCGGCAACGGAATTGTGATCGACAGAAAGCTCTGCACGGACAGCCGTTCCCGACGGTCCCCGATTCCCTGCGACCCCTCCGACAGCTGCGCACGGAACCATGGCGTGCGAAGAAGCCCCGCCAGCCAGTGGATGCTCACTCGCCGAGAGTCGTGATCGAATGTAGGAAACTCCGGAGATACATACCTCTGGTCAGCAATCTCGGGCACCACAGCGATCGCGCCTTCAAAGGCCTTCAGTCGTGAGTAGATGAGTTGCCCGGCAGAGATCTTTCGGAACTTCTTGTATGACGTCTGAGAGCCACGGATTGAATCCCTCAAGAACACGCCCCGGCCATGACCAAGGACTCCGGCGATGGGGTAGATCGAGGTGGGATCCACGACAACCTCCGCGTCAGCAAGAGTGAGAACCTCACTCAGGTCGACCCACTCGCCCTTCCTGCCCCCGGAGTCGAACACGAGACGCTCGCGAATATGCAACAACTCCACCCCCAGCGTCTGATCAGCACGCCGGGACACCTCCCCCAGCCGGTCGAGGCGGGCTGCGATCGCACGCTGGGCATCGACGTCCGGGAGCGGGATCTTAATCCTTTTCAATGCTTCGACACCTAGAGTTCTGTTTCGGCCGGCCGACCCTGGCGACGCGGCACCAAGTGCCGCTCGCCCGCCTGTCGACAATAGGTATTCGCGAACGAACGAGACATTGACAGAATCAGCCCGAGGACACCAGGTCATGAAGCGGTGGGAGCCGACCAGGCCGTCGTCACTTTGAGACGCAACAGCTACCGCCCCCTCCCACGCAAAGATGTTCGAGAGAAGCAGGTCGCCCTGCTTGATCATAAACACTCGCTTTCCCTGAAGATCCTCGTGGCTGACGGAGGGCTTGTGGAATGTCCCCCGCCCGAATGAGCGGATGCCGATTTCTGCTCGTCGCTCACCCGATGCCATTTCTGGGTCGCGGCGCTTGAGTTGCATCACGTCGCCGAACGGCACCCACTCGACCGTCACCGTCCCACCTCGTCCCGCAGTCCGCGCAGGAGGTCGAGGATCTGCTCTTCGTTGTTCACCAGCTCGTCGAGGATCTCCGAGACGGGCTGGTTTTCCAGTTCGTCGCCCTGGTGGGGGTTGCGCAGGTCCAGGTCGTAGTTGCGTTCGATGATCTGCGCGAGGGGCACGCGCCAGGCGCGCTCGTTCTGCACACGGCCCTCGCGGCGCTCGGGCCCCGCACCGGGCTCCCCCCACCACGCGGCGAGGTCGGCGAACTCCTCGTACCGCAGCGGCTTGGTCTTCGTGTACTTCTTGCGCCCCTCGGGGGTCGGCAGCTCGTAGAACCACACCTCGGTGGTCGGCCGGCCCGCCTCGAAGAACAGCAGGTTCGACGGGATCGCCGTGTACGGCTCGAACACGCCGTTCGGCAGCCGCACCACGGTGTGCAGGTCGAACCCCTCGAGCAGCTTCTTCTTGATCTTGCCCCCCACGCCCGTGTCGAACAGCGTGCTGTTGGGGACGACGACGGAAGCTCGTCCCCGGCGCTGCTCGATCCGCGCCATCACCGCCTGAAGGAAGAGCCACGACGTCTCGGCCGTCCGCATCCCTGAGGGGAACCCGCGCGCGACCGACGCCTCCTCCTCACCCCCGAAGGGCGGGTTGGTCAGCACCACGTCGACGCCGTCGGCACGCTGCTCGCTCAGCGGCGAGATCAGCGAGTTGCCCCGCACGACGGCGGGTTCGTACACGTCGTGCAGCAGCAGGTTCATCTGGCACAGCAGGAACGGTTGCGGCTTCTTCTCGAACCCGCGCAGGCGGCCGCGTGTCCGCTCCCGGTCCGCCGCCGTGCGCACCTGCTCCTGCACGTGCTCGTGCGCCTCGACGAGGAACCCGCCCGTGCCGGTGGCCGGATCCATGACGGTTTCGCCGACCTGCGGGTCAACCATGTCGACCATGAACCGCACCACCGGGCGCGGGGTGTAGAACTCACCGGCATCCCCGGCGGAGTCCCGCATCTCCTTGAGCATCGACTCGTAGACGTGCGCCATCGTGTGCAGGTCGTCGGACGAGTTGAAGTTGACCCGGTCGACCTCCTCGATCAGCTCGGCCAGCAGGTACCCGGACAGCATCCGGTTGGTCACGTCTGCGAACACCTGCGCGACGACGTCCCGCTCCGGCGCGCGACGCCCTCCGCCGCTCACGCGGGCCAGGTGCGGGATCAGGTTGGTGTTGACGAACGTCGTCAGGGCATCGCCCGTCCGCTGCACGCCGGCGCGGGAGCCGGCCCAGTCACGCCACCGGTACGGCTCCTGGAGCACCGGGGCGTAGTCGTCCTCCAGGATCTCTGCCCGCTTCTCGCGGTCGTCCAGCGACTTGAGGAACAGCAGCCACGAGAGCTGCGGGATCCGGTCGGCGTCCCCGTTGAGGCCGGGGTCCTTCCGCATGACGTTGCGGGCCTTCTTGATCACCGCCGTCAGCTCGGCTCGGGACGTCGTGGGTCGGGCGGCGTTCACTACTGCTCCTTCGTGGGCGTACGGCTCGCGAGCGCTCGCGCGTACAGGGCTCGGGTCAGTGCCATGGCGGTGGTGAGGTCGAGCGCAGACAGTCCGTACTGCGCAGCCATGTCGGCGTAGTCGGCCCGCCACGCGGCGGGTGGCTCGGGAAGGTCCGGAGGCGGCCCGGCACCGTCCCGCGCGCGGAAGACGGCCCGCACCCGCAGCGCGAGACGCTCGTCCTCCACCAGACCGGCGTCCACCACGAGCACGATGTCCACCAGGTCCTTCACGCGCGTCGACGGACGCGGGTGGGCATGCATCGCACTCAAGGCGTGCAGCTTCTCCGCCAGGTGCTGCGCGATGTCGACGGCCAGCACCGAGACGGCTGGCCAGCCGGGTTCGGCGACCACCGGCGGCAGCACGACCCGCTCGACCCCGCCCTCGACCTCAGCCGGCCGAGCGACGACGTCGACGCGCACCCGCGCGAAGTCACGCCCGGCCAGGAGTGCCGTCACGGAGACGTGCACACCCGGACCGCCGAGTTGCTCGACATCCGCCAGGTGTGAGCGTGCCCCGGAGACCCGGAAGACGAAGCCGTCGCCGTCGACATCCTGGTCGAGAGCATCGGCCAGGCGGGCGACGAGGTCGTCGGCGATCTCGACGAGGGCGAGATCGAGATCCTTGGTGGCACGCGCCCGCGTGCCGAGCCGCGCCTCCAGCAGGTACCCGCCCTTGACCGCCCACGTGTCGTCCAGCCGCCGCAGCATCCGCTGGAACGTCAGGTGACGACGCAGCCGGTTGATGTCCTGCCCGCGTTCCTGAGCGAGCAACTGCAGCCGCGCGTCGAGGCTCGCGCGCAGGGCGGCTGGAGGTCGGCCGCTCATGCTGATGCCGCCTGGAGCGCGCGCTCGATCCGCAGCGCCGCGCGGTCGCCGGCCTCGTCCGCCCGCGCCCGCAGCGACCGGGACGTGACGAGACCACGCTCGAGCGCCTCGGCGACCACCTCGTCGACCGCTTCTTGGTGCGCGGTCCCGGCAACGTCGAGCAGCGTGCGCAGGGGTGTGGTGACGCGGAACCCGTCGCGCTGCTCGACGTCGGCGTCGGGCAGTACGTGGACATAAGTCCGCACGGCCGGGGTCCGAGCCCGGAACCCGGGAGGCACCGTCATCTCGACGACGCCGGGGTCCAGCACTCCGAGCCCGTGGACAGCGAGCGCGCTCGTGTGCGAGATGACCCCGCGCCGCCGACTCCAGAGGGTCCACAGAACCAGGACGTCGTCGACCGTCGCGGGCCAGTCCCGCAGGCGAAAGATCCCCCGCTCCACGCGCAGCCAGTTGCCCGCATCGACGTGGTACTTCTGCGCCTGGTGACTGAACCCGACGGCGACCGCCTGCGCGGCGGAGAAGTAACCGGCCTGTCGGAACGCGACAGCGTGCAGCGACTGCAGGGCGTCCCGTCGCTGACTCACGGGGGCCACCCTAGACCATCGAGTGCTACAAGTTTCTTTTAGTTTCGCGCCCTACAGGATCGCTACGATCAAACGGTAGTTGATTCCTCGTACAGCCACCGCTGCAGATCGGCCAGCCACGACCGTAAGTCGTCGCGTCCGCCGAAGGCATCGACCAGCTCGACCACCGTGGCGCGGTCGTTGAGCGGCGGCACCTGGAGCGCGGCCGGCGTGATCTCGCTCGGTCCGCGCTCGGAGTACCGGTCGAGAAGCACGTCGATGACGTCCCGCGCGGACTCGGCCAGCTGCCCGATCCGCTCGCCGTACGCCACCCGCACACGCTCGGCGCGCTCGCGTCGCGTTCGCGGCACGAGGTCCCACGCGACCGTCGCGAGAACGTCGAACGGGTCCGCGTCCTGCAGCCGCGCCTGTGCGGCGAGCACGTCCAGGTCCACACCGCGGTACCCGAGTCGCTCGAGCAGCTCGCTGCGCCGCTCCGGGTCGACCCACACCTCACGGAGTGCGGACGCCGTCGGAAAGACCGATCGGACGGTCTCACCCACGTAGTCGCGGTACTCGAGCGTCTCCAGGCGGCCCGACTGCGGGTTGACCAGTCGCAACCGCTCCCCGAGCAGCTCGACGCGCTCGCCCTCGATCGTCAGGATGCGGACCGGAGGTCCCGGCACACCGACGTCACCATCCATCTCACCGCCGTGCTCGACATCGAACGCCTGCTCGGGTTCGCTGACATCCAGCACCCCGGTCCCACCGCCGAGCGGGTCCTCACCCTCGTCCTCCACGACGACGTCGCCTTCGGGCGTCACGTGCTCGGTGCGCGGTGCCGGGAGAGGGCCGTCGAACGCCGGGTCGTCGAAGTTCGCCGACGCACCCGTGAAGTCCACGACCTCGAAGTACTGCTTGCCCTTCGGCGGGTACAGGCGGGTCCCGCGGCCGACGATCTGCTTGAACTCCACCATCGAGCCGACCGTGCGGCACAGCACGACGAAGCGCAGGTCCTCGATGTCGACGCCGGTGCTCAGCAACCGCATGGTGGTCGCCACCTGCGGCGTGTCGCGGGTCGGGTCGGTCAGCGCTTCGAGGAACCGGGCTCTGTCCGGCTCGGCCCCGACGATCCGGACAGCCCATTCGGGATCTCGGCGCGTCTTGTCCGGGTCCGCGCTCAGCAGCGCCCGCTTCATCTCGTAGGCATGCTCCCCACTCGCGCAGAACACGACGGCTCGCGCACCCGGGTTCTCGCGCAGCAGCCCGACCAGGCGACGAGCCATCGCCTCCGTCCGGTCCGGGAACGAGATCCGCCGCTCGAAGTCCCTGGTCCCGTACAGCCCCGCCGGGACAGGACGTCCGTCGGCGTCGACCCGGCCGTCCTGCGCCTCCCAGCCGAACGCGTCGATGTCGAGGACGACACGGCGGACCCGGTACGGCGCGAGATACCCGTCGTCGATGCCCTGCTTCAGCGAGTACTCGTACACCGGGTCGCCGAAGTACTCGTACGTGTCGATGTTCGTGTCCCGCTTGGGAGTCGCCGTCAGTCCAACCTGCACGGCGCCGTCGAAGTGCTCCAGGATGCCGCGCCACCTCGAGTCCGGCGCGGCGCTGCCCCGGTGGCACTCGTCGACGATCACGAGGGAGAAGAAGTCCCGCGGCAACGACTCGAAGATGCTCGTCGGCGTCGCCTCCGCGGCGTCGTCCCCTGCGACGTCGCCGTCGATCCCCTGGTACGTAGCGAAGTACAGGTCGCGGCTCCGTGTGGTGGCCGTCTTCGTCAGACGGACCATGGCCTCCTGGCCGAACGCCTCGGCGAAGTCCTTCATAGGGTCGGTGACGAGCATGTCGCGATCTGCCAGGTACAGGACGCGGTACGTCTGGCCACCGTCGAGCCGACGACTCGCCTCCCGCAGCTTGTGCACGAGCTGCAGGGCGGTGAACGTCTTGCCGGTCCCCGTCGCCATGAGCAGCAGCAGGCGCGTACGCCCGCTGTCGATCGCCTCGACCGCCCGCTGGATCGCTGCACGCTGGTAGTACCGCGGCTCCTTCACGTCACGGCCGCCGTGCGTCCGCAGCGACCTGTCGAAGCGGACGCGCGACGTGACCTCCGCCCTCTCACCCAGGCCGCGGCATGCGACGAACGCCTGCCAGAGCTCCTCCGGCGTACCGAACCTTCGGATCAACCGCTCCGTGCCGTCGTTCCGATCGTGCAGGAGGATCTCGGTGCCGTTCGTCGAGAAGGCGAAGGGGACGTCGAGCCGGCGGGCGTAGTCGATCGCCTGCCCCATCCCGTCAGCGGCCGCGGCGTAGCGGCGCTTGGCCTCGATGACGGCCACGGGGACACCGTCGATCTCCAGAACGTAGTCCGCGATCCGCAGTCGTCCCTCCGCAGCCCGGATCGCGTGCTCGGAGTCGGGGTTCTGAAGCCTGTACTGCTCGATGATCTGGTCGGTCGACCAGCCCGATGCGCGGAGCGCAGGCAGGAGAAGCTCGCTGCACGTCTCGCTCTCGGGAGGGCCGCCGACCATGGTGGCGAGCGTAGCCACCGGCGCCGTTATGACGACGCGTCCTTGCGGGTGAGTCCGCTCCCGAACGTTGGAGGGCACCCGGAGCGCCTTCGGTTGAGCGCCGGCGCGTCCGGACCGGCCGCGCGCTGAGGTGACCAACGACCCACGCGCCGCAGGGCCGGCACGGAGGACGCTGACCGCATGACCGTCCCCACCGCAGGGAGCCTGATCCGTCGCCGCCCGTGGCCGGTGCTCATCAGCTGCACCGTCGTGTCCGTCGTCGCCTCGCTGGTCCGCGACCTCGTGCACCGACCGGAGCAGGTCTCGGTGGGTGAGGGTGCGGCCGTCGTCGTCACGGTCGTCGCCGGGATCGGCGCTGCCTGGGCGCTCGTCGTCCTCGTCGCCCGACGGCGGGAGGCGGCGGACCCCCAGGGCTGAGCCCTGGGGGTGGTGACCGCCGTCGGTCAGACCTCGCCCGCCTCCTGGGCGGCCCGCAGGGCGCGCAGCGCCTCGACGGCGAGCGCGTGGTCGTCGGCCTGGGGCAGGCCCGACACCGCGAGGGTGCCGACCGGCCCGGCGCCGTCGACGACGACGGGCACGCAGCCGCCCGCCGTGGCGTACCGCGCAGGGTCGAGCCCGTAGTCGGCGAGCGTCTGGCCCTTGGCGGCGAGCCGGCGGCCCACGACGTACGACGCCGTGCCGAACCGCCGGACCGTGCGCGACTTCCGCTCGACCCAGCCGTCGTGGTCGGCGCAGGTCCTCTCACGAGCGGCGTGGAACAGCTGGTGCTCGCCGCGGCGCACGTCGACGACGACGGGCAGGTCCCGCGCGGCGGCCGTCCGCCACAGCCACGTGCCCAGCCACCAGGCGTCGTCGTGCCCGAACCGCGTGACGGTGACCGTGCGCAGCTCATCCTCGAGCCGCACGACCAGGTCCGCGTCGTCTCCCATGGGACGTCCTTCCTCTCCGCCGGCCGCGGCCGGGTGGCCGCCCGGGCCGTGCGACCCGGGCGGCCTGTGTCCGTGGGCCCCGGTCAGACGGCGACGTCGCCGCAGACGTGCACCTCGAGGCCCATGCCCTCGAACATCGCCGCCTTCGCGACGAACGCCGCGTCGGCCGTCGCGGCGTCGGGGGCGTAGGCGACGTTGAGGTGGTTCGCCTTGTGCCGGGCCATGAACTGGTCGCGGCTCACCCCGTGCAGCACCGCGTGCATGATCGGCCACTCCGGGTTCGTCGCCTGCCGGCGACGCTCGGTCTCGGCCGCCGGCAGGTCGACGGCGGTGGCGCGGCCCATGTCGACGTGCAGCCGGCCGTCGGCGATGTACACGCGCGACCAGACGACCTCCCCGGCCCGGCAGACGCCGTTGAGCGTCGATCCCCCGGCGGGGAAGAACACCGGGTCCTGCCGCCACCCCTCGGCGCCGGCGTAGCCGCCGGTGAGGTGGGAGGCGGGCACCGAGCCGGAGATCTCCCACACCCACACGAACTCGTCCCCGTAGGTGTCGCCCCACCGCACGTCGTGGAGGGTCGTCGCCGGGTCGAGGCCCATGGCCGTCCACACCCTGGTGGTGACGACGGCGTCGACCGCGACCCCTTCGTCCGCCTCGTTGAAGTGCGGCAGGGGCGCCCCCTCCCACAGCACGCGCGACCCGTCGCGCGAGCGCACCGGCGGCCGCTCGACGTTGTTGAGCAGCCCCTCGGCGAGGTCGGACGCCGGGCACACGTCCTTGAGGCCCTGCTGGTACTGGATGCCGACCGCGTCGAGGCCGAAGTCGTCGGCGATCCGCAGCGCCGCGACGTACATCTTGTACTGCCACTGCAGCTGCTCACGCGTGAGCTCCGTCGCGTCGTCCGTGCCCAGGCGGAACGTCATGCCGGCGTCGAGCAGCCACTGGTGCACCGCGTCGGCGTCCGCGTCGTCGACCCGCAGCATCTCGGCCCACAGCGCCGACTGCGAGAGCCGCTCCTTGTAGATGCCGGCCGGGTTGAGCAGCTCGTCGTCGATGATCGCGTTGTACATGCCCATGCAGCCCTCGTCGAAGACGCCGATGATCGCCTTCTCCCGCAGCAGCTGCGTGGCGAGCGCGCGCCCGAGGTCCGTCTCGGCTCCCGCCGGCAGCGACAGGGGGTGCACGTGCGACGCGTCGTGCTCGATGCGCCACGTCGTCAACCAGGAGGCGACCGCCTCGCGGAACCACGCGTCGGTGCCGTCGACCGTCCAGACGGTCGAGTAGTCGCGCCCCATCTTCGTCATGCCCGCGTTGAGCCCGAGGAGGCCGACGAGCCCGGGCCAGTCGCCCGCGAAGTTCGCCACCGTGAGCACCGGGCCGCGGTGCGTCCGCAGCCCCGCGAGCACGTGGTGGCTGTACTGCCACACCGCCTCGGCGACGACGAGGGGCGCGTCCGGCGGGATGCTCGCGAAGACCTCGAGCCCCATGCGCTGGCTCGAGATGAAGCCGTGGCCGGTCGCCGGGTCGACGTCGTGCGCGCGCACAAGGTCCCAGCCCTGCTCGGCGAAGGCCTCGGTGACGATGCGCTCGAGCTCGACCTGCGTCGCCCAGCCGGCCCGGTTGGCGGACTCGCGGAGGTCGCCGGAGGCGACGAGGTAGGCGGTGCGGGGCGCGGCCTGCGGCTCGGGGGGCAGGACGGGAAAGGCGTAGCTGCTCAACATGTCTCCTTCGACAACGGGCGCCGCGGGGCGGCGCAGGGTGGGCGCGACGTCACGGGCGCAGCGCCGGGTGGGGCGCCCACCCCGCCGGGGCCGCGCCGGGGGGACGCATGCCGTCGGCGGGGTGGGCGGTCGTCACGACCGGTCGTCCTCGACCCAGGCGCGGATGCGCCCGGCGAGCGCGTCCAGCGCGGCGCGGTCGTCGTCGTCCAGCGGGCGGAAGGGCCGCCGGCAGTCACCGGTGACCGCGCCGCGCGCGCAGGCCAGGTACTTCGCGGACTGGAACACCCCGTGCGCGACGAGGGTCTCGACGACCTCGTTGATCTGCTCCTGGGTTCGGCGCGCACCGGCGAGGTCGCCGGCGTCGAACCGGGCACGCACCCGTGCGAAGAGCTCCGGCTGGATGTTGACCGTGGTGCCGATGGTCGCGCGCGCGCCGACCGTGAGGGCCGAGAGGTACTGCTCGTCGAACCCGTTGACGAAGACCTTCTGCGGGAACGCCGAGACGAGGCGCTCGAGCGAGTAGAGGTTGTGGTCGGTGTGCTTCATGCCGACCACGCGCGGGTGTCCCAGCAGCGTCGAGGCGTTGGTCTTGTCGAACGCGACGCGCGTGAACTGCGGGATGTTGTAGAGCAGCACCGGCAGCTCGACGGCCTCGACGACGTCGAGGTAGTACCGCTCGATCTCGGCGGCCGTGAACGCGTAGTAGTACGGCGGGATCATCGAGACCGCCGTGACGCCGGACTCCTGCGCGGCCCGCGCGAGCTCGACCGTGAGCGCGGTGCTCGCCGTGCCGACGTGCGCGACGACCGGCACGCGCCCGGCGACCTGCCGGGTCACACGCTCGACGACCTGCTGCCGCTCGTCGGGTGCGAGCAGGAGCGCCTCGCCCGACGAGCCGCAGCAGTAGAACCCCTCGACGCCACGCGCGAACTGCTCCTCGACGACCTCGGCGAGCACGTCGAGGTCGATCGAGTCGTCCGCCCGCGTCGGGGTGACGAGCGCGGAGAAGATCCGCTCGAGGTCGGTCACCACGCCGTCCACCCACCGTCGACGACGAGGTTCGCCCCCGTCATGTACCGCGACCCGTCCCCGAGCAGGTAGACCACCGGGGCGAGGAAGTCGTCCGTCGACGCCATCCGCCCGATCGGGATGCGAGCGGTGTAGTTGGCGCGGAACGTCTCGTCCTGGGTGTCCCTCCCGATGCCCGAGGGCGTCAGCGTGTTGACCCGGATGCCCTGGCGACCCCAGTACGTGGCGCAGTACCGCGTGAGGTTGTAGACCCCGGACTTCGACGCCGCGTACGCGACGGGCTTGATGAACGGGACGCCCGTCTGCTCCTCCTGGTAGGCGTAGATGTCCTGGACGGGCGAGACCATGCCGTAGATCGACCCGACGTTGACGATCGACCCGGGCCTGCCGGCCTCGCGCATGCGCCGCCCGACGGCCTGCGTCATGAGGAACGTGCCGGTGAGGTTCGTGTCGACGACCTCGCGGAACACCTCGACGGGGAACTGCTCGAACGGCCCCGAGACCTCCGGGGGCGCGCTCGGCTGGGTGTCGATGCCGGCGTTGTTCACCAGTCCGTCGGGTGCGCCCCAGGGGGCGAGCACCTCGTCCAACCCGCGCTCGATGCTGTCGGCGTCGGTGATGTCGACGGACGCGTACCGCAGGTGCGGGTGGCCGGCGAGGTCGCCCAGGGCCGCGGAGGCGGCCGCCGGCGCCGTGCGGGCGAGCGCTGCGACGCGGGCGCCCCGGTCGAGCAGCTCACGGGTGAGCGCCGACCCCAGCTGCCCGAGGGCGCCGGTGACGACGACGACCTTGCCGTCGAGCCCGAACAGTGCGTCGGCCACGGGTCACACCTCCACGCGGTGGGCCGCGAGGTACTCGGTGTCGAGCTCCAGCCCGTGCCCCGGCACGTCCCGCGGCACGTAGAACCCGCGCTGCGGCGGCTGCGGCAGGATCGCGCCGAGCTCGGACAGGGTGCCGCCGTCGGTCATCTCGCCGCACAGCGCGTTCGGCACCGAGCACAGCACGTGCCCGGACAGCTCGACGACGAAGTGCGGGGCCATCGGCGCGCAGTAGGCGCGCGCCAGCGCGGCGATGTCGAGGTAGGGCGTGATGCCACCGACGCGCCCGAGGTCGGCCTGCACGAAGTCGCACGCGTCGTTGGCGAGGTACTGGTTGAACTGCTGCAGCGTGTAGACGTTCTCGCCCAGCCCGATCGGCGTCGTCGAGCGGGCGCGCAGCCGCTGGTGGGACACGACGTCGTCGACCCGCAGCGGCTCCTCCACCCAGTAGAGCCCGAGGTGCTCGAACCGGGCCATCGCCTGCACGGCCTGCCCGAGGGTCCACCCCTGGTTGGCGTCGACCATGAGCGGGAACATCCCCACGGCCTCGCGGATCCTCGTCAGACGCTCGACGTCCTCCTCGAGGTCCGGCTTGCCGACCTTGACCTTCGCGGCGAAGTACCCGTCGGCCTTCCAGCCCTTGACCTGCTCGACGACCTCCTCGGCGGAGAGGTTGAGGTTGATGCCCGACCCGTAGAGCGGCACCCTGTCGCGCACCCGGCCCAGCAGGTCGGCCAGCGGCACGCCCCGCTCCTTGGCGAGCGCGTCCCACACGGCGATGTCGACGGCCGCGAGCGCGAGCGTCGTCGTGCCGCCCGGGCCGTTGTCGCGCAGGTACTGCCACGACCGGTGCCAGAGCGGAACCGCCGCGACCTCCTGGCCGATGAGCGTGGGGGTCAGCTCCTCGAGCATGGCCATCATCGCGCGGCCGCCGACGCCGGAGGTGTGCGAGAGGCCCACGCCCACGACCCCGGTGTCCGTGGTGAGGTGCGCGGTGATGATCTCGATGTGGGTGACGACGTGGATCTGGTCGCCCCACGTGCCCTTCGGCAGGGGCAGACGGGACAGCTGGTACTCGATGCTCTCGATCTTCACGGACGGGGTCCTCTCGGGTGGTGCAGGTGCGAGTGGTGCAGGTGCTGCCGGTCGGGGGCGCGAGGTGCTCGGGTGCCGATCACCCCTTGACCGCGCCGGCCGCGAGACCCGCGACGAGGCGCTTCTGGACGATGAGGAACCCGGCGATGACCGGGAGGACCGCGAGCACGCCGCCGGCCGTCAGCAGGTCCCAGCGGATCTGGTACTCGCCGATGAACAGGTGCAGGCCGATGGGCAGCGTCCGGGTCTCGGTCGACTGCATGAAGGTGAGCGCGTAGAGGAACTCGTTCCACGACAGGATGAAGATGTACGTCCCGGCGGCGACCATGCCCGGGGCGAGCAGCGGCAGGATGATGAGCCGCACGACCTGCCAGGAGCTCGCGCCGTCGATCCGGCCGGACTCCTCGAGCTCGCGCGGGACCGAGTCGAGGAAGCCCTTGAGCAGCCACGTCGCGAACGGCGTCGCGAACGCGGCGTGCACGAGCGCGAGGCCGAGCACGTTGTCGAGCAGGTTGAACACCCGCAGCTGGCCCTGCAGGGACACGACGAGCAGCACCGCCGGCAGGAGCTGGGCGACGAGCACCGCCGTCATGAAGAACTGCCGGCCCACGAACTCGAACCGCGACAGCGCGATGGCCGCCCCGCTGGCGCAGGCCAGGGCCAGCGGCACCGCGACCGCGGCGACGAGCAGGCTGTTGCGCAGGTACGTGAGGAACGGCGTGCCCGAGAGCAGCTCACGGTAGGAGTCGGTGCTCACCTCGCTCGGCCACAGGGACGCACCGGCGGCCGCGAGCTGCGAGGACGGCGTGAGCGACGTGAGGAGCATGACGACGTACGGCCCGAGGATGGCGGCCATCCAGACCGCGAGCATGACGTACAGGGCGGTGCGCCGGGCCGCGGCGGCGACCGGGAGCCGGGAGGCGATGGCGCTCATCGGCGCGCCCCCTTCGAGGTGAGCCGGATGTAGAGGACGACCAGCACGGACAGCACGGCGGCCTGCAGCACCGCGTACGCGGCACCGAAGCCGAAGTCCATCGCCTTGTACGCGGTGACGTACGACTGCAGCGAGAGCGTCGTCGAGGCGATGCCCGGGCCGCCGCCGGTCATGATGAGGACGAGGTCGACGTAGTTCGCCGTCCAGATGAGACGCAGCAGGGTCGTGATGAGGATCGTCGGGAGGATCGCCGGCAGCACGACGTGCCGGAACACGCCGACCGGTCCGCAGCCGTCCATCGCGGCGGCCTCGCGCAGCTCGGGGGCGACGCCCTGCAGCGCCGCGAGGATCATCACCGCGAACAGCGGCACGCCCTGCCACACGTCGACCGCGACGAGGGTCGGCAGCGCGGTCGCCGAGTCGCTGAGGAAGGCGATCGGGCGGTCGACGACGCCGAGGCTCTGCAGCGCGCTGTTGAGCACGCCGTGGTTGGGGTCGAGGATCCAGATCCACATGAGCGCGACGAGCACGCTGGGCGTCGCCCAGGGGATCATCGCGAGCCCGCGGTACACCCCGCGCAGCGGGAACCGGGTGTTGAGCAGGTGGGCACCGACGAGCCCGAGGACGAGCTGCAGCGCGACCGCCCCGAACGTCCAGACGACCGTGTTGCGGGCGAGCTGGCCGAACTCCGGCGCCGTCACGAGCGCGACGAAGTTCTGCACGCCGACGAAACCCTGGACCCCGGAGAAGGGGTTGACGTCGTTGAACGCGAACCACACCGAGCGGACGAGCGGGTACCCGGCGAAGGTGCCGATGAGGACGACCGCGGGCGCGAGGAAGACGTAGGCCTCGAGGCCGAGCCGGCGGCGACGGCGCAGGACGGGGGGTGCGGTGGCCGGGCGGCCGGTGCCCGCGGGGGCACCGGCCGCTCGGGGGGACGTCATCGTCATGTCAGTCCTCGGCGAGGAGGCCGGCGAGCTTCGTCAGCATCTCCTCGCTCGTCTGCTGGCCCTGGAGGGCGATCTGCACCTGCGTCTGGAACTCCTTGGCGGCGAGCTGCGCGACGCCCGGCAGGGCCGGCCAGCTCTTCGCGGTGCGGGCGGCGTCGATCGCGAGCTGCAGGTCGGCGTCGGTCGAGAAGGGCTCGGCCGAGGCGACCGACTCGAGGACCGGGAGCTGGCCCTGGATCGACGTGGAGATCGCGCGCATGGGCTCCTCGGTGGCGAGCCAGGAGATCCACTCGAAGGCGGCCTCCTTGTCCTTGCAGGACTCGAGGACGACGTTGCCGCTCATCGACGTGAGGGTGGCCGGGTCGCCGCCCTCGGCGACCGGGACCGGCAGGACGCCGACGGCGTCGCCGAGCACCTCACGGACCGCGTTGAGCGAGCCCGGGTGGTGGATCATCATCGCCGTCGTCCCGGCGGCGAAGTTCGTCTGGACGGGCGCGAACGCGGCGGTGACGGACCCCGGGGGCGCGGCGTCGAGCTCGGTGACGACCGACAGGTACCGCTCGTTGGCGGCGACCGCCTCGGGGCTGTCGATGACGACGTCGCCGTCCGCGTCGACGACGTCCGCGCCGCCGGCGAACATCCACGCCATCCACTGGTCCTGGCCGCCGGCGCCACCGCGCACGTCGAAGGCGTACTTCCCGGCGGCCGCGTCGGTGAGCGCCACCGCAGCGTCGAGGAACTCCTGCTGCGTCGTCGGCGGCTCGACGCCGGCCTCCGCGAAGCGGTCCTTGTTGTAGTAGAGCCAGAGCGTGACGTACTGGTGCGGCATCATGTAGATCGCGTCGTCGCCGGGCAGACGACCCGTCTCCCAGAGGGAGTCGATGACGTCGTCGGCGCCGTCCCAGGCCCCGACCTGCTCGGTGATGTCGGCGATCATCCCCTGCGGCGCGAACTGCCCGAGCCACCAGTCCTTGCTGCGCGCGGCGCACGCGCCGGTGCCCGAGGCGGCCGCCGTCAGCAGCCGGTCCTGGTACTGCTCGAGCGGGATCGTCGTGAGGTTGACCTGCACGTCGTCGTGCGTGGCGTTGAAGTCCGCCGCGAGGTCGGTCCACGTCGTGTCGGTGGCGTCGTCCTGCCAGAGCCAGTACTCGACGGTCGTGGGCCCCTCGGCCACGGCGGTGCCGTTGCCGCACGCGGCGAGTCCGGTGACCGCAGCCGTCGCCAGTGCGACGGCAGTGGCGGTCCTACGTGCCTTCATTGCTCCTCCTTGAGCGACATGTGAACTGTGGATGGCCATGTGTTGGCTCAGAACTGGTCCTGGGCGTGAGCGAGGGCGCGCCGGGGCACGGTCCGTGCCTCGGCGATGTGCGGGGGTCAGGCCGGCCGGGTGGCGGCCAGGTCGTGGAGGCGTCGACGGACGCCCCAGAAGTGCGCGTCGAGCTCGTGGGTGGCGAGCCGGACGTCGCGCGCGACGACGGCCTCGAGGATCCGGGCGTGCATCGCCGCCACCGACTGCACGTCCTCCGGCTGCTGGTCACGCCCGAGGCAGCCGTGCAGCCGCCAGAACGCCGCCGACACCCCCTCGAACACGCGGTTCTCCACCGACGCGAACAGCGCCCGGTGGAACTCCTCGTCCTCGCGGTGGACGGGCAGGCCGCGCCGCGCGGTGGTCGTCATGCCGGCGACGATCGTGCGCAGCGCGTCCTGCTGCGCCATCGTCATCCGTGCCGTCACCTCGGCGAGGTGGCTGATCTCGAACGCGTGCCGGATCTCGAAGAGCTCCTCGGCCGAGCGGTCCGAGACGCCCATGACGGCCGCGAGGTGCTGCCCGAAGCGGTGCGGGTGGAACCCGAGCCACACCCGCCGTGCGCCCTGACGTGAGCGCACGGCCCCGAACGCCTCGAGGACGCGCAGCGCCTCGCGGACCTGCGGCCGCCCGGCGTGCATCCGGGTGGCGATCTCCGACTCCGTCGGCAGGACGTCGCCGACGCGCAGGCCGAGCTCGACGATCTGCTCGACGAGGCGGACGTCCACCTCGTCGTGCGGGTCCAGCGTGTCCGACAACTTGCTCACCTCTTCGTCGAGGACGGTGCCGCGTGGCACCGTGCGGCACGGCTGACGCTAGGAATCGCCCGCAGGAGGGTCAACGAAACGTCACAGCTTGTCCGACAAGCCGGTCCGTCGTGGCGCATGGCCACGCTCCCGCGTCGCACCGTGCACACCGGCACGCCGGTGCACTCGCGCCGTCAGCCTCGCCGCTCGCCCGTCCGCGGCGGAGCCGTCTCGGTGGGTGGGGGCGCGGTCGACCCTCTCACCTGCAGGCACACCGGCAGCAGCGCGGTCGACCCGGCCGGCACGCGGCCCTCGAGCTGCGCGAGGAGCATGTGCGCCGCCTGCTGCCCGATCTCGTGGTGGGGCACCGCGACCGACGTGAGCGGCGGCCACAGCTTGTCGACGAACGGCATGTCGTCGAAGCCGACGACGCTGACGTCGTCCGGGCAGCGCAGCCCCAGGCGGCGCAGCGCGTCGTAGCACCCGACGGCGAGCAGGTCGTCCCCGGCGACGACCGCGGTGAACCGCTCGCCGGAACGCACGAGGGCGGTGAGGGCGCGGTCGCCGTCGGCGATGCGGAACGCGTCCGCTGGACGCACGAGCCGCTCGTCGACCTCGAGCCCGTGGTCGACCATCGCGGTGCGGAACGCCGCGGCCCGCACCGAGCCCGTCGACGTCGCGGCCGGCCCGGGGACGCACGCGATGCGCCGGTGCCCGAGACCGACGAGGTGGTCGACGAGGGCCGTGACCCCGGCCGCGTCGTCACCGGTGACGCTCGACAGCCCGCCGCGCCGCACCCGCCGGTTGGCGACGACGACCGGCAGGCCGTCGTCGACGAGCGCCTGGAGGGACGCCGAGACACGGTCGGCGACGACGACGAGCCCGTCGACCTTCCACGACGTCAGCGCCGCGAGCTGCTGCCGCTCACGCTCCGCGTCGTCGTCGGTGTTGACGACGAGGGTCACGTACCTCGGCGAGAGGACGTCCTCGACGCCACGCACGACCCGGCCGAGCACCGGTGTCGCGAGGTCCGGGACGACGACGCCCACGGTCATCGACGCGTTCGTCTTGAGCCCGCGAGCGAGCGCGTCGGGCACGTAGCCCAGCCGCTCGGCCGCCGCACGCACGCGCGTCGCGGTCTCGCCCTTGACGAGGTGGGCGGTCGCGGGGTTGAGCGCGCGGCTCACGGTCGTGTGGTGGACACCGGCGGCGACGGCGACGTCACGGATCGTCGTGCGCATCGCCCCTCCTCGCCCAGGTCTGCGTCCGCTCGACCGGGTCCACGGCCACCGGGACCCGGGCCGGCGACACGCAAGCGACATGTATAGGCCCCCCGCGGTGCGGTGTCCACGCGTCCGCACACGTGTGCGGACGCGTCGGTGCAGATGGGGGGACACCCACGTGCGGCAGGTTCACCCGGATGCGAGAGACCGGAGGGGGACCGTCACGGCCGGGTCATGACGGACCCGACCTCGTGCAGCGCGCCACCGAGCAGCGCGACGGCCCGCCGGCGGGACCTCGGCACCGAGACGGCCAGGCACGTCCCCCGGGGGCGCAGGTAGCCGGCCGTCGGGACGGGCCACGGGTGCCGGCTCACGGGGCACGGGTCAGAAGTCGAAGAGGTCCTCGAGCCACGACTCGCGCTTCTTGCGGCGAGGGCCGGGGTACCTGCGGTCGTCGTCACGTCGCCGGTCGTCGTCACGGCGGCGGTCGTCGCGCTGCTCCGGGTACACGTCCCCCGCCCAGTCGTACGACCCGTAGGACACACCGCCCACCGTCGGGTCGTGGGTGGCCGCGCCGGGCTCCGCGGCGGGCGTGACACCCGCGGCACGGTCGACGATCTTGTCGAGCTCGCCGCGGTCGAGCCAGATGCCGCGGCACACCGGGCAGTAGTCGATCTCGACGCCCTGACGCTCCGTCATGACGAGCTGGGTCTGGTCCACCGGGCACTGCATCGCGGGCTCCTTCGCTCGGGTCCGTGGACGAACCTACGCGAACGCAGCTCCCGGTGCGGGACCGGGAGGCACCACGCCGACCCGCGCCGCGAGCGCCATCGCGTCGAACGGCGCGTGCACCTTCGCGTCGTTGTCGAAGTAGACGTGCACGTCACGCGGGCGGTCGAGGGCCGGGTCGGTGAGCCGCGGGCCGTCCGGGGGAGGCGTCCCCGCCGACCAGGCGCGCACCTTCGCCGCCCACGCGTCGAGCGCCTCGTCGCCGTAGCCGGAGACGTAGAGCTCCTCGTCGCCGTGCAGACGGACGTCGACGACGTCGCTCGTCACGTCCTCGAGGTGCGGCCAGCGCCCGGCCGTGTCGGCGACGACGAGCCCGACGTCGTGCGCGCGCAGCAGCTCGGGGAACGCAGGGGTGAGGAACGAGTCGTGCCGGACCTCGAGGACGTGCCGCAGCGGGCGGTCCTCCTCCACCGTCGTGAGCGCACGGCCCTCGGGGACCTTGTCGTCGTGGCCCTCCGCGAGGCGGGCCGCGGTCGCCGTCGAGCGCGGCAGCAGGTCGAGGAACCGCGCGAGGCGGTCGGCGTCGAACCCGAGGTTCGGGGGCAGCTGCCACAGCACCGGGCCCGTACGGTCCTCGAGGGCGAGCACCCCGGAGGCGAAGAAGTTGGCCAGCGGCGTCCCGACGTCGACGAGCTTCTTCATGTGCGTGACGAAGCGCGGGCCCTTGACGGCGAAGACGAAGCCCTCGGGGGTCTCCGCCCGCCACGCCCGGTACGAGTCGGGCCGCTGCAACGAGTAGAACGAGCCGTTGATCTCCACCGAGCCGAGGTGGTGCGCCGCGTACTCGAGCTCACGCCGCTGCGGCAGGCCGGGCGGGTAGAAGACCCCGCGCCACGGGGCGTACCGCCACCCGGAGATGCCGATGCGCACGTCCCCCGGGGTCACCCGGCCGACTCTAGGAGGCCCCGGCGCGGCGCACCCGCGGAGGGCTCACAGGCCCGCGGGCTACCCTGCCGGGACCCCACCCGAGGAGGCCCCCCGTGCGCGACCGCGCCCGTCGCACCCGGACGACCGCCGTCGTCGTCGTCACCGCGCTCGTCGGCACGACGCTCGTCGGCGCGCTCGGTGCGTTCGGTGGCGGGGGCGGCCGCTCGACCGTGGAGATCCCGTCGGAGGGCCCGTGGACGGTCGTCGTCGCCGGCGACCTCACGACGGTCGCGACGTGCGCGCAGGACCCGGCCGTGTCCGAGGCCTACGTCGACACCGAGGACCCGACCGGCCAGGGCGCGATGGCGCTCGCCGAGGGGGCGCGGGTCGACGACGTCGAGCGTGTCGTCCAGTGCGTCGCGCAGGGGGTCGACCCGGAGCGCATCACCGTCGTCCGGACGCCGTCCCGGGCCTGAGCCCGGCACCGTCCCGCCGCCCGGGACCCCGCCCGTCCGGGACCCCACCCGCCCGGAACCCGGGACGCGCGGCCCCTGGCTGCGGCACGATGGCCGCGAGGACGGCACGGAGGTCGACGTGGACTGGTGGATCTGCCGCACGTGCGCCGTGGAGAGCGCGCAGCGCCCCGAGGTGTGCCCCATCTGCGCCGACGAGCGGCAGTGGGTCCCCGCCGGTGGGCAGGAGTGGACGACGCTCGCGACGTTGCAGGCCGAGGGGCACCGCGTGACCGTGCGCGAGCTCGAGCCGGACCTCTTCGGCCTCACGGTGGGCCCCGGCGTCGGCATCGCGCAGGAGTCGAAGCTGCTGCGGACGCCCGCGGGCATGCTGCTGTGGGACCCCGTCGGCTACGTCGACGACGCCGCGGTGGCGGCGGTCCGGGCGCTCGGGGACGTCGTCGCGGTCGCCGCGTCGCACCCGCACATGTTCGGCGTCCAGGTCGAGTGGAGCCGTGTGCTCGGCGGGGTGCCGGTGCTCGTCGCCGCGCCCGACGCCGGGTGGGTGCAGCGGCCCGACCCGGTCGTCGAGACGTGGTCCGGCGAGCGGGAGGTGCTGCCGGGCGTCGTCCTGTCGCAGCCCGGCGGGCACTTCCCCGGCAGCGCCGTCGCCCACTGGGCGGCCGGCGCCGACGGCCGCGGCGTGCTGCTCTCCGGGGACACGGTGTTCGCCAACCCCGACGGCACCGCGTCGTTCATGCGCTCGTACCCCAACCGCATCCCGCTGTCCGGGGCGGTCGCGCTACGGGTCGCGGAGCACGTCGCCCGGCGCCCCTTCGAGCGGCTCTACAACAACTTCGACGGCGTCATCCGGGCCGACGCGACGGCCGTCGTCCGGTGGTCGGCGCAGCGGCACGCGGCCTGGTGCCGCGGGGACCACGACGACCTCACCTGACGCCGGACGGTGACGCCCGCAGGGCACCGTGCTGGAGGGTCACGCCGGCACGGGCGCTGCGCCGGACGGCGAGGCGGCGGCGTCGCCCCGCGGACGGTCCGACAGCGTCCCTCACCGCACGGTCAGGCGGGCGGCTGGACGACCGTCGCGTCCCGCAC
>JAEXEM010000375.1 GCA_023401045.1 Actinomycetes bacterium | reverse complement strand
GGGCGCGGCCACGCGACCGGGTGCCGGCGCACGCGCCGTCAACCGCTCGAGCGCCGCCTCGGAGCGGACGCGTTCCGGCGTCGACAGCGGACGCTCGGGAGCCGGGTCCACGGCGGCGAGCAGCCTCATGATCTCCTCGTCACGTCGTGCGTTCACGATGCACTCCCTCCTCTGGAGACCGCGGGTCTCCCGGCAAGCGGTGGTGGCGGCGGCACGGGCCCGCCCTCGACGAGCCGGCGCAGGCGGCGCCGGGCCCTGGTCAGCCGGACCGAGAACGCCGCTCGCGTGCACCCGAGGACCACCGCCGCCTCCTGCCCCGTCAGCCCGTCCCACGCGACGAGCGCGAGGACCTCGCGGTCGGGCTCCGCGAGGCGCGCCCAGGCCCGACGCAGGTCCAGCGACGCGTCCGTCGCTCCGGTCTCGTCCCGCGCAGGGTCGAGCTCGTCGGCGACGCGCAGCTCCAGGCGCCGTCGCCGACCCGCGGCGCGGCGGTCGTTCGCCAGCAGGTTCCGCGCGATGCCGAAGAGCCACAGCCGTTCCTGGTCCACAGGGGCTCGGTGCCACCCGTCCCAGGCCGCGGCGTAGACCTCTGCGGTGAGGTCCTCGGCGTCCTGCGGGTCGGCGCGCCGACGCAGGAACGCCAGCACCGCGGGATACGTCGCGCGGTAGAGGTCGCTGAACGCCGCGAGGGCCTCCTCGCGGTCGTCGGCGCGACCGGCGTGCGTCCACATCACGTCACGACCTCACGGCGTCGGCAGGTTCGATCCGCCCGGCTGCGATCGCCGGAGGCAGCCCGCCCACGGTGCCGAAGGCGACGGCTCCGGCGAGCGGGACGAGCAGCAGGCGAGGGTCGAAGACCGGTTGCCACCGCGCGACGGCGGTGACCGTCATGATGGCGGTGAACCCCAGGACGAGACCGACGACGGCACCGAGCAGAGCCAGCACGGTGCACTCGCCGACCACCAGGTGCACGAGCTCCGAACGCCGCGCCCCCAGCGCCCGCCGTACACCGAGCTCCGCGGTCCGCGAGCCGACGGCCAGCAGGTTGACGAGCACGATCCCGACGAGCCCTGCGAGCGACGCGACGACTGCCAGCACCTGGAGCGACGTCCCGACGCCGGACTGCAGCTCACCCCGGAACGCGTCGGCCTCGAGCACCGGGTCGAGGACCATGCGCGTCGTGCCGTAGGGGTCCGCGAGCACCGGCAGCCGGTCGGCGACGGCTCGTGCCGACCCCGGTGACGTGGAGACGAAGAGCGTGCTGGTGGTCGACTCCCCGGCCAGCGCCGCGGTCGCGGTGGTCGTGAAGGCTGCGCCGACGGCCGTGCCGGCACGCGACGCCTCGAGGATCCCGACGACGCGCACCGGCTGCCCCGCGATGCTGATCTCCGGCATGAGCTCGAGCTGCGTGGTACCGAGCCGCTCGGCCAGGACCTCCCCCAGCACGACCTCGTCGTCGTCGAGCACCTTGTCGGCGAGGGGCGCCCAGGTGATCGTGCTCTCGGTGGTGGCACCCGGAGCCTGGTCGACCCCGACGACCTCCGCGGTCATGCTCATGACGTCACCGTTCACCAGGGGCACCTCGCTGTGGTGGTGCCAGTGCTCCGTTCCCACCACGCCCGGGAACGCCGCGACGGTGTCGAGCCGGATGGGCCACCGCGCCGGTTGCGGTCCCTCGGTGACCAGCCGGGCGGTCACCTGCCGTGCACGCTGGGCGTCGAAGAAGCCGGTGACCTGGGCGGAGGCACTCTGCGCGAGACCCAGCGCGGTGACGGTCAGGGCGACCGCGATCGCGGCGGCCGCCGTGCCCGCGGCGGTGCGCCGTGGGCTGGACCTCAGCCCCTGGAGGACGAAACGTGCGGTCCGCGCGGCACGGAGGCGACGCGACGAGCGGGCCCTGACGACCGGCACGACCGGTGGCACGTCCGGGACGACGGGGCCCGTGTCGGCCACGACGCGACCGTCACGAAGCGTCACGACGCGGTCCATCCGGGCCGCGACGTCAGGCTCGTGCGTGATGACGACGAGTGCCGCGCCGCTCTCGGCCGCCCGCTGCTTCAGCTCCTCGATGATCTGCGCGGACTGCGCCTCGTCGAGGTTCCCGGTCGGCTCGTCCGCGAGCCACAGCCGGGCCGGGCGCACCAGCGTCCGAGCGATCGCCACACGTTGCATCTCGCCGCCCGACAGCGTTCCCGCGGCTGCCTCGCTGCGCTGCTCGAGGTCGACCGCGCGCAGCGCGTCGTGCACCACGTCCTGCCCCGCGGGTGCCGTGCCCGCGTACCGCAACCCCATGAGGACGTTCTCGGCGACGCTGAGGCCCGGGAGCAGGTGGGAGCGCTGGAAGACGAAGCCGAGGTGCGACGCACGCCGCTCGGAGCGCGTGCGGTCGTCGGCCGTCTCCATGTGCTCACCGGCGAGCACGACCTCGCCGGTCGTCGGCACGTCGAGCAGCCCCAGGACGTTGAGCAGCGTCGACTTGCCGCTGCCGGACCGACCGATGACGGCGATCCGCTCACCGGGCCGGATCGTCAGGTCGACACCGGCCAGGGCGACGGTCCCGTTCCGGTAGCGCCGGGTGACCCCGCGCAGCACGACGAGGGGCTCGTCGGGGCAGCGCGCGGGGTCCTCGGGGCGGGCGTCAGCCAACACGCACCTCCGTACCGGGTCCGAGGGTGTCGTCGGCCGCGAGGGGGCGGATCGCCGCAACCCCGCCGGACGTGCCGAGCACCTCGACCTGCACCTCACGGAACTGCGCGCCGTCCCGCACGTAGACGTGGGAGAGTCCGCCGCGGTGCACGACGGCGGCGACCGGGGCGAGCAGCTCCGCCTCGCCCGTGGCGGCCGGGTCGTCGACCGCCAGCACGTAGCGCTGACCGGACGTCACGGCCGCCGACGTCGTGCTGCGGATCCGCGCCTGGCCGTCGGCTGCCGTGGTGTCGATCGCGACGATCTCGGCGGTCCCCGGCGCCCCTGTGTCGTCCGTGAGCCGGCCGCTGGCGCCGACCGCGAGCGCACCGACGGACTCCGCCGGCACGGTGGCGGTGAGCACGAGGTCGCCCGACGCGAGCGTGAGCAGATCAGTCGTCTCCCCGACGTGCGTCCCGACGGCCGCGGAACCGGCGACCGTGGCGGGCAGGGTCCGGACCATGAGGATCTCGGAGCGCAGGACCCCCGCACCCCGACGTGGGGCCGGCAGTGGTCCCGGCTGTGCCGTGGCGGCGTCCGCACCGTCGGGTCGGTCGTCGGCGGGCGTGCCGTCCCCGCTCGTCTCCGACGGCGTGTCCCGCTTCTTCTCGACCTGCTCCCCTGCTACCGCCTGCGTCCCGACGGCGTCCTCGTCGGTCGCCTCGACGAGGAGCGGCACGTCGTAGCCCGCTGTCACGTACATTCGCCGGACGGCGGCCTGGGTGCCCGCTCCGTAGGCCCCGTCGACGCGGCCGGCGTAGTACCCGGCTCCCTTGAGCGCCTCCTGCAGCGCGGCGACGTCGTCCCCGGAGTCGCCGGGCCGGATGTCCCGGTAGAGGTCGAACGCCCCGGGCAGCACGAACAGCGGACGTCCGTCGACACGCATGGCCACGCTCCCGGGCCCGATCCGCTGCCCCGCGGTGACCGCGACCGCCGTGACGACACCCGTCACGGCAGGCGGCGCCTTGACGACGGCGGTCGCGGCTGGCTGCACCTCGACGGCCAGCGTCGTCGGCGGGTCGACGTGGCCGACGGAGAGCTCGGCCACGACCGGTACGGGCGCCGGCGGCTCTGCACGGGCGGCGACCTGCGCCGGTGACTCCGTCCGGGTGGCGGTGAACCACGCCCCGGCGGCGAGGAGCACCAGGGCGACGGTCGCCGAGATCACGGCCTTCACGGGGGACACCTTCCTCTACGTGTGGGCCGTCAGCCCAGCTCTGTGATCACGGCGTCGATGCCCGCGCTGTAGGCCTCGAGGTCACGGCGGCTCGCGTCGAAGCGCTCCAGGTCCCGGCCGATCGCGGCGAGCTCGGCCTCGGCCCTCGCCTGCAGCACGGCCTCCTCGTAGCCGCTGCTGCCCCGGCAGTCCGCGTCCGTCACGGCGACCTCCCGCTCCCGATCGCTCAGCGGCACCCCCGCACCGGCGTCGACCTCCTCACCTCCCGTGCGCCCGACGACGGACGGGCTCGGCATCTCGTGCGGGTCAGCCGGGAGGTCGACGACGCCCGCCGGCGCCATGCACTCCCGCCAGGCCGCCAGCGCGGCCTGCACCTCGGGGTCCGCCGGCACGGCGTCCCAGCCGGCCGTCTCGACGTCCGCGAGGAACCGCTCCGGCACGGCCCCGAGCCGCTCGTCGGCGGCCTTGCCGCACTCCACCATCGACGCATGGATCTCGTCGGTTATCTCGACCTCGTCCGGCACGGCCGTGTCGACCGCGGCCTCGCTCCCGCGCAGCGCCGGGTACCCCCACCGGGCCGCGATCTCGGCCGTGAACAGCGGCTGCCCGGTCCGCTCGTCGGTGAACGGGTCGGCGCTGCCCGGCGGCACTGCGACGTAGGTGACGACGCCGGCGAGGCAACGCGCCGCGAGCAGGTCACGTGCGTACCCGTCGCGCGGGTCGCGGTACTGCGGGACGAGGGCGTAGACGGGTGTGAGATCCGTCGAGCCGACGTCGTAGCCGTATCGCTGCGCGACCTGCTCGGGCGACAGGCTGGTGTCGTCCTCGGTCGCCCCGGTGGATCCGCACCCGGCGACGGCGAGCGTCACGAGCAGGGCGCAGAGGGAGCCGGCTGTGCGGTGGTGGGTCGTCATGCCCTTACATGGTTCGAGGCGGTCCAGGTGCAACAGGCTTTTTCCGGCTCGTCGTACCGAGGTACGACGAGGCCCCTGGCGGGGGGCGGGGGCGCGGGGCCCGCCCCCCCCCGG
>JAEXEM010000373.1 GCA_023401045.1 Actinomycetes bacterium | reverse complement strand
CCGGGGGGGGGGCCCCCCCGGGGGGGGGGGGGCCCGGGCGGCGGCTCAGCCGTTGAGGATGGACTCGACCTGCTCGTCGAGCTCGGCGGCGATCGTCGCGACGTCCCCGCCCTGGGCGATCTGGACGAGCGCGTCCTGGATGACCTTGCGGGCCTCGACGTCGCCCCACCGCGGGGTCGCCGGTGTGAGCTCGGCGTTGGCCGCGGCGGCCGCGGCGGCCTGGGTGAACTCGTCGTCGGGCAGGGCGGAGGCGAGCGAGCGCTTCGCCGGGATCATCGAGCTCTCCGCGAGGATCGTCTGGTACTCGTCGGAGAGCATGATGGCGAGCGCGTCCTTGGCGAGGTCGACGTTCGCCGACCTCGCGGCCACCGCGACGTTGGACCCGCCGGCGAAGACCTTGGCGGTCGTCCCGGCCGTCGCACCGGGCAGCGGGAAGGCATGCAGGTCGGAGCCGTAGGTGTCCGGGCAGCCGGGCGTGTCGGCGTCGGCGGGCGCCTGGATCGACCAGCGGATCCAGTTCGGTGCCGAGAGGAAGGTCGTCTCACCGGCGCAGAACGGCACCTGCAGCTCGGTCTCGTCGCCGTCCTTGGGTGCGTTCGACGCGTTCGTCATGAGGTCCTGCACGGTCTCGAGACCGGCGATGCCGCCGGGCGACGAGAACCCGGCGTGCCACGTGCCGTCGTCGTCGACCTCGGCGACGAAGCCGCCGTTCTCCCAGACGAACGGCAGGACGTTGTACCAGTCCTGGCCGGGGAACCACACGCCCGACCGCTCGGGCGTGCGCAGCTGCGTGGCGGTGGCGACGTACTCGTCGAGGGTCGTCGGCACCGGGGTGCTCCCGAGCACCTGCGCGCTGTAGAAGACGATGCGCGACCCGGCGTAGTACGGGGCCGCGTAGAGGGTGTCCTCCCAGGTGCCGGCCTTGACGAACCCGGGCAGCAGGTCGTCGCCACCGAGGTCCTCGGCGATGTCGTCGAGCGGGGCGAAGAAGCCCGCCGAGGTGAACGTCGCGGCCTGCGTGTTGCCGACCTCGACGACGTCCGGGGCGTCCGACGAGGACAGCGAGGTCGTCAGCTTGTCGACCAGCCCGTCCCAGGACTGCTCCTCGATGGTGAGCGTCGAGCCCGGGTGCTCGGCCTCGAAGGTCTCGACGAGGTGCTCGCGCGCGGCGTCGGGGGTGTCGGTGCCGACGAGCCAGACGCGGACCTCGGTGCCCTCCGCACCGCCGTCACCGCCTCCGCCGTCCCCGCCCGAGCACGCCGCCAGGGCGAGCGCTGCCGCGGCCGTCGCCGCACCGATACGTAGGATCCTCACGTTGGTGTACCTCCCGTTCGCGAGGCGATCGTCACGACGACGTCGCCGGGGTGGTGCTGCCGACCTGCTGGACGGTCGGCTCGAGGTCGTCGCATGACCCCGAGCCGGCCCCGGCCGCCGGGACCTCACGTGATCCCGAGCTCGCCGGACAGGACGAGGACGGCGGCACCCGCGAGCGCCGCGTCCTCGTCGAGAGCTCCCATCCGCAGCCGCAGCCGGTGCCCGATGACGGGCATCGTGCGGTCCCGGAGGGTGGTGCGCGCCGCCTCCCGGAGCGGACCGTCGAGCAGGTCCGCCGGCCCGGAGAGCAGGACCTCGGCGAGGTCGAGCGCACTGACGACGGGTGCCAGGGCGCGCCCCAGCAGCCGTCCGACCGACGCCAGCGCGGCGTCGGAGTCCGCAGGGGCGAGCCCGGCGGTGCGGCGGCGCAGCGCGGGCGCGCTCAGCACCGTCTCGAGGCAACCGGCGCGCCCGCACGCGCACGGCACCGGCGGCTCGTCGCCGTCGGGGTCGACGACCGTCACGTGCCCGATCTCGCCGGCGGCGTCACCGCGACCCCGGACCAGCGCACCGTCGACGAGCAGACCGGCCCCGACGCCCTGCCCGACGGTGACGACGATGGCGCTCGCGTCCGCTCCGCCGTAGGTGTACTCGCCGAGCGCGCGGGTGTTGGCGTCGTTGGCGACGTGGACGGGCACGCCGAGCGCCTCCGCGAGGCGGGAGGCGAGCGGCAGGTCGTACCAGCCGCGGTTGGGGGCCTCGACGACCCTGCCCGTGCCGTCGATGACGCCCGGGGAGGAGATCCCCACCCCGAGGACCGGGCGGTCCGCGCCCGTGACGAGCCGGCGCGCCGTGCTCTCGACCAGCCCGACGGCCACCTCCCCCGTCACGCCCCCGGCGGGCGCACGGACCCGGGTGACGACATCGCCGCCGAGCGTCATGACCGCGCCGTGGACCGCGTCGTCGTCGGTGAGGTCGAGCGCGACGACGTGGTGGTCCTGCGCGCGCAGCCCGACGAGCGTGCCGGGCTTGCCCACCTTCCCCTCGCTCGAGACCCCGAGCTCACCGACGAGGCCGTCGGCGAGGAGCTCGGCGACGAGGTCGGACACCGTCACGCGGGTGAGGCCCGTGCTGCGCGCGACGTCGGCACGGGAGGACGCGCCCTCGTGGAAGAGGTGCCCGAGGACGAGGGCCCGGTTGTGGGCGCGGGCGTGCCCGGGCAGGACCTTGGCGGTGGGCCGGAGCTGGCGCTGCACCGGCCCGGCTGTGGGGCGCGTCACATTTGTTAGTAGACCTTCCTTACAAATGCGACCTCAAGATCCGGACGGAACCGTGATGACATCGTGATCCGGGGCGATCGGTGCCGGACCGCCCGTACCGGGCAGCCGCGCGCAGCGGACGCCCCGTCGCGCGAGGCCTCCGCGCGGTCGGCGTCGCGTGTCAGTCGGCGTCGCGTGTCAGTCGGCGTCGCGTGCGGCGAGCCAGCCGCGGGCACCCCGGTGCTGCACCGACTCGCTCGCGCACCGGACGCCGTGCTCGAG
>JAEXEM010000362.1 GCA_023401045.1 Actinomycetes bacterium | reverse complement strand
GCGGGGGGGGGGGGGGGGGGGGGGGGGGGGGGGGGGGGGGGGCCCGGCCCGGGGGGGGGGCCGGCCCCCGGGCCGGACGAGCGACGCGTCAGGCGCAGGCGTCGACCGTCGGCGGGTTGAGCTCCTCGTTCGGCTTGTACCCGGACGCGCCGACCGCCTCGTCGAGCGCCTCCTGCCACGACCCGTCCTCGATCATCTGCGTGATCGCCGCGTTGACGCCCTCGCAGACGTCGTTGTCCTGCGGCAGGCCGACGCCGTACCGCTCCTCGGAGAACGGGTTGCCGACGACCTTGACCTTGCCCTCGTTGGCAGGGATGGACGCGAGCCCGGCGAGGATGATGTCGTCCGTCGTCACCGCGTCGACGGTGCCGGAGGTGAGCGCCGTCACGCACTCGGCGTAGCCCGGCTGCTCGAGGAGCTGCGTGCCCGCGGCGTACTCGTCCTTGATGCGCTGCGCGGACGTCGACCCCGTGACGGAGCACAGGTTCTTGCCCTCGAGGTCCTCGGGCCCGGTGATCGAGTCGTCGTCGGCGGCGACGAGCAGGTCCTGCCCGGCGACGAAGTACGGCCCGGCGAACGCGACCGTCTCCTTGCGCTTGTCGGTGATGGAGTAGGTGGCGAAGATCATGTCGACCTGGCCGTTCTGCAGCATCGTCTCGCGCTGCGCGGACGGTGCCTGCACCCACTCGATCTGGTCGGCGGAGTAGCCGAGCTGCTCGGCCACGTACGTCGCGACCGCGACGTCGAACCCGGTGTACTCGCTGCCGTCCTGGTAGCCCAGGCCGGGCTGGTCGAACTTGATGCCGATGCGCAGGGTGCCGTCGGCCGTCCCGCTCCCGGACGCCTCGGCGCCGGCGGTCTGGTCCGACCCGGCGTCGTCGTCGCCCCCGGCGCAGGCTGCCAGGGTGAGCGCCGCGACCGCCGTGAGTGCGGTCGCCAGTCGTCGTGCACGCATGTGTGCCGTCCTTCCGTCGTTGCTGTCCAGGTCTCGGGTGAGGTCGGTCTCGTCGTCGGGTCGGTGGGCGTCGGGCGTCAGTGGGTGAGGATCTTCGACAGGAAGTCGCGCGCCCGCTCGCTGCGGGGGGCGGTGAAGAACGCCTCGGGCTCGGCCTGCTCGACGACCTGCCCCGCGTCCATGAAGACGACGCGGTGGGCGGCGCGGCGCGCGAACCCCATCTCGTGGGTGACGACGACCATCGTCATGCCCTCGCGCGCGAGGCTGACCATGACGTCGAGGACCTCGTTGATCATCTCGGGGTCGAGCGCGGACGTCGGCTCGTCGAAGAGCATCGCCTTCGGCTTCATCGCCAGCGCGCGGGCGATGGCGACGCGCTGCTGCTGGCCGCCCGACAGCTGCGCGGGGCGCTTCTGGGCCTGGTCCGCGACGCCCACGCGCTCGAGCAGCTCCATCGCGGTGGCCCGCGCCTGCGCGGGGCGCACCTTCTTCGCCTTCACCTGGCCGAGCGTGACGTTCTCGAGCACCGTCTTGTGCGCGAAGAGGTTGAACGACTGGAAGACCATCCCGACGTCGGCCCGCAGCCGTGCGAGGTCGCGCCCCTCCGAGGGAAGGGGCTTGCCGTCGACCGTGATGGTCCCCGAGTCGATCGTCTCGAGCCGGTTGATCGTGCGGCACAGCGTCGACTTGCCGGAGCCGGACGGGCCGATGACGACGACGACCTCGCCGCGGTGCACCGTGAGGTTGACGTCGCGCAGCACGTGGAGCTCGCCGAAGTGCTTCTCGACGCGGTCGAGGACGATGAGCGGGTCGCCGGTGGGGCGGACGCCGGCGTCCGTGTCCGGGACCTGCGGGTTCACCGTGGTGCTGTCGGCCATCCCCCGAAGGTACGGGTGACGTGTTGCAAATGCCATGTTCGGGAGTCACGGTCCCGTAACATGCCGTTGACACGGTTCGTCCGATCCGGTGACGTCGGCGGGCCGACCCGTGCGGGGACGACCGGCCCCGCGCCGTACCCTGGTGGCGATGTCCACGACCATGCCCGCACCCGTCGCCCCGGCCGCCCGTCCCGTCCCGACGGGCCCCGTCGCGACCGGCGCCGACCGCCCCCGCACGTACCTCGTGCGCACGCTCGGCTGCCAGATGAACGTCCACGACTCCGAGCACATGGCCGGCATGCTCGAGCAGGCCGGGTACGTGCCCGCGAGCCCCGCCGAGGCGGCCGCCGAGGACGTCGACGTCCTCGTCATCAACACGTGCGCGGTGCGCGAGAACGCGGCCGACAAGCTCTACGGCAACCTCGGGCGCCTCGCCGGCACGAAGCGCACGCGGCCCGGCGGCATGCAGATCGCCGTCGGCGGGTGCCTCGCCCAGAAGGACCGTGCCGGCATCGTCGAGCGCGCGCCGTGGGTCGACGTCGTCTTCGGGACGCACAACCTCGACGTGCTGCCGACCCTGCTCGAGCGTGCGCGCCACAACGAGGCCGCGCAGGTCGAGATCGCCGAGTCGCTCCAGGTCTTCCCCAGCACGCTGCCGACGCGGCGCGAGTCCGTCTACGCCGGGTGGGTCTCCATCAGCGTCGGGTGCAACAACACGTGCACGTTCTGCATCGTGCCGCACCTGCGTGGCAAGGAGCGCGACCGGCGGCCCGGCGACGTGCTCGCCGAGGTCGAGGCGCTCGTCGCGACCGGCGCCATCGAGGTGACGCTGCTCGGACAGAACGTCAACTCCTACGGCGTCGGCTTCGGCGACCGGCACGCGTTCGGCAAGCTCCTGCGGGCGGTCGGCGCGGTGCCGGGGCTCGAGCGCGTGCGGTTCACCTCGCCCCACCCGGCTGCCTTCACCGACGACGTCATCGAGGCGATGGCGACGACGCCGACCGTCATGCCGCAGCTCCACATGCCGCTGCAGTCGGGCTCCGACCGGGTGCTGCGCGCGATGCGCCGCTCGTACCGCGCCGAGCGGTTCCTCGGCATCCTCGACCGGGTGCGCGCGGCCATCCCGCACGCGGCGATCACGACCGACGTCATCGTCGGGTTCCCGGGGGAGACCGAGGAGGACTTCGCCGAGACGCTGCGCGTCGTCGAGGCGTCGCGGTTCTCCTCGGCGTTCACCTTCCAGTACTCCCCGCGGCCCGGGACGCCCGCGGCCGACCTGCCCGACCAGCTGCCCAAGGCCGTCGTCCAGGAGCGCTACGAGCGGCTCGTCGCCCTCCAGGAGCGCATCTCCGCGGAGGAGAACGCCGCGCAGGTGGGGCGCACGGTCGACGTGCTCGTCGCCGAGGGCGAGGGGCGCAAGGACGGCGCCACCGCGCGCATCTCGGGGCGCGCCGAGGACAACCGCCTCGTCCACCTCGCGCTGCCCGCCGGGCTCGACCCGCTCGACGCGCCGCGCCCCGGCGACCTCGTCACCGTCGAGGTGACGCACGGTGCCCCGCACCACCTCGTCGCCGACTCCGCGCTCGCGCCCGGAGGGACCTTCCGGGTGCGTCGCACGCGCGCGGGCGACGCGTGGCAGGCGCGCGC
>JAEXEM010000274.1 GCA_023401045.1 Actinomycetes bacterium | reverse complement strand
CCGTGGCGCGCAGCCCGCGCGCGGCGCCGACGGTCGGGTCGCCGACCACCGCCCCGCTGAGGTAGAGGCTCCCGGCGAACGCGATGCCGGCGGCGGAGCCGACGCGCTGCCCGGTCTGCAGCACGCCACCGGCCGCGCCGGCCTGGGCGACGGGCACCTGCATGAGGGTGACGGTCTGGTTCGGCGCGATGACGAGCCCCGACCCGACCCCGGCGACGAGCGTGGGGAGCAGCAGCCACCACCCGATGCCCGCGCTCGTGCCGACGAGGCCGACGGCGACGTCCATCGCGACGATCCCGACGAGCACGAGGACGAGCCCGGTCGCCACGACGGCCCGGCCCCGGCGGGCGACGAGCCGCCCGCCGACGGCCGACGTGACGGCGGAGCCGAGCGCGAACGGCGTGATCGCCGCACCCGCCTCGAGCGGCGAGTACCCCGCCCCGTCCTGGAGGAAGAGCGCGAGGACGAAGAACACCGCGGTGAAGCCGGAGAAGTACACGAGCGCGAGGAGGGCCCCCGCGCTGAAGCCGGGGCGCCGCAGCAGCGACGGCTCGACCATCGGCACCTCGCCCCGGCGGCTCACCCGCCGCTCCCAGGCCGCGAACGCGACGAGCGCGAGGACGCCGACGACGCCCGCGGCGACGTCCTGCGGGCGCAGCTCGCGGGCGACCAGCGGCCACAGCACGCCGACGACACCGGCACCGAGGAGCACGGCACCGACGACGTCGATGTCCCTCACCGGCGCGCGCCGCACGGGCGGGTCGATCTCGCGCAGCGCGAGGACGATCGCGACGACCGCGACCGGCAGGTTGACGAGGAACACCCACCGCCACCCGTGCTCCGGCCCGGCGACCGCGAGGATGACACCGCCGAGGAGCGGGCCGATCGCGGTCGAGATCCCGACGGTCGTGCCGAGCCGCCCGAACGCGCGGCCGCGCTCCGCCCCCTGGAACAGCTGCTGGATGAGCCCGGACACCTGCGGGTTGACGACGCCGCCGCCGATCCCCTGGACGATCCGGGCGAGCACGAGCCACGTGCCGTCCTGCGCGGCACCGGCGAGGACGCTGCCGAGCGCGAACAGCACGATGCCGGCGACGAGCACCTCGCGGCGCCCGAGGGCGTCCCCCAGCCGCCCGGCGGCGACGAGCACGAGGCCGAAGCTGAGGGCGTACCCGGAGACCACCCACTGCAGCTCGGCGTCGGACGCACCGAGCGCGTTGCGCACGGACGGCAGGGCGACGTTGACGATCGACACGTCGAGCAGGGTCATGAACGCGACGGCGAGGCACACCGACAGCGCCTGCCACCGCCGGGGGTCCGGTGCGGGCTCGGTCTGCGAGGTCACGAGGCCCGAGGCTACGTCCCGGACGTCCCGGCCGCGCGCCCGGCCGCCCACCGCGGACGCCGTCACGCGCGTGCGCCTCGCCACCGGTGCCGCACGCCCGCGCCGCAGGCGGCCTGCTCAGCTCCCGGGTCGCTCGAGCGCGTCCTTCCAGCCCTGCGCGTACGCCTCGGCCGAGCCCTGCGCGAACATGTCGTCCGGGCCGGTGCGGACGAGCACGCGGGCGCCGGGCCCGTCGTCCTCGGTGACGACGTGCGCGAGCCCGCGCACGACGGCGACCGGTCGCGCCGACGCCTTGCCCTTGACGAGCTCGGCGGCGCTCGCGATCTCGTCGGCGACCGCCGCGACCGTCATGGTGAGCGGGCGGCCGAAGGTGTCGAGGCGGCCGCGCATGTCGTCGAGCACCTCGACGCCCGCGGCGCCGATGGCGAGGTCGGTGACGCCCTGGCGCCACGGCCGGCCGGCGGTGTCGGTGACGACGACGCCGAGCCGCACGCCGAACGCCGCCTGCAGCCCGGCGCGCAGGGCACGGGCCGACGCGTCCGGGTCGACCGGGAGCAGCAGCACCGTGCCCTCGGGCGTGTTCGAGGCGTCGACCCCGGCCGCGGCCATGACGAGCCCGAGGCGGTTCTCGACGATGCGCGTGACGCCACCGGCGTGCTCGCGCGTCGCGACGACCCGGACGGTCTCGTCGGTGATGGCCTGCTCGCGGTCGGCGGCGGCGACGACGCGCCCCTCGGCCTTCGACACCACCTTGCTCGTGACGACGAGGACGTCGCCGTCCGCGAGCGCGTGCGACGGGTCGGGGTCGTCCCGCAGCGCGGCGGCGAGCAGCGCGACGAGGTCGTCGCCGGGGACGACCTCGGGGACCCCGTCCGGCGCCCAGACGCGCAGCTCGCCCATGCTCACCGCGAGAGCTTCGGCAGCACGTCGCGGCCGAAGACCTCGATCCACTCGCGCTGGTTGCGGCCGACGTTGTGCAGGTAGATCCGGTCGAACCCGAGGTCGACGTACTTCTGGATCTCGGCGCGGTGCACGTCGGGGTCGGCGGAGATGACCATGCGCCCGGTGAAGTCCTCGGGACGCACGAGCTTGGCCATCTGCTCGAAGTCGAACGGCGAGCGGATGTCCGCCTTGGGGAACTTCATGCCGCCGTTGGGCCACTCGTGCATCGCGTTGGCGAGCGCCTGCTCGTCGGTGTCGGCCCACGACAGGTGGAGCTGGAGCACCTTCGGCATGGCGTCGGGGTCCTTGCCGGCCTCGCGGGCCCCCTCGGCGAACTTGCCGAACAGACCGCTGATCTTCTCCAGCGGGGCCCCGACGGTGATGATGCCGTCGGCGTGCCGGCCCGTGCGCTTCGCGGTGACGGGCCCGGCGGTGGCGACGAGGATCTCGGGCGCCTCCTCCGGCATCGTCCACAGCCGTGTCGACTCGAGCTTGTAGAACTGCCCCGCGTGCTTGACGTCCTTGCCCGCGAGCGAGGCGGAGAACAGCTTCTTGATGATGTCGATGGCCTCGAACATGCGGTTGATCCGCTCGGGCGCCTCGGGCCAGTACCCGGCGACGACGTGCTCGTTGAGGGCCTCGCCCGAGCCGAGACCCAGCCAGTGCCGCCCGGGGTACATGGCGGCGAGCGTGGCGGAGGCCTGCGCGACCATCGCGGGGTGCCAGCGGAAGGTCGGGGCCGTGACACCGGGGCCCATGTCGCCGGTGGTCCGCTCACCGATCGCGGTGAGGACGTTCCACACGAACGACGACTGCCCCTGCGCGGGCACCCACGGCTGGAAGTGGTCGGCCGCCATGACCCCGGAGAACCCGTGCTCCTCGGCGTACGCCGACAGGTCCACCGCCTCGCGCGGGTGGAACTGCTCCAGCATCGCCGCGTAGCCGACCGTCAGACCCGTCACGTGGTGCCCCTCCTC
This sequence comes from Actinomycetes bacterium, assembly GCA_023401045.1. GTDB lineage: Bacteria > Actinomycetota > Actinomycetes > Actinomycetales > Cellulomonadaceae > Cellulomonas. The sequence continues at coordinate 325 of JAEXEM010000274.1, read as the reverse complement.
GGTGCTCGTCCCCTGCCGCACGAGCCTAACCGTGCCGGCGCCGTGGCCACCGCGCGGTTCAGCGCTCGACGAGCGCCGGGTGCCTCGGGTCGTCGACGCGCACGACGACGTCGGCGACGTCCTGCGGCGCCGTCTCCTCCTCGTACCGCGCGAACGCGGGCAGCTGCCAGGCGCGCTCGGCACCGAGGCGCCGCGCGAGGGTCGCCGGACGTACCGCGAGGTGGACGACGAGCTCCGCGTCGAGCCACCGCCCGAGCAGCAGCTCGCCGTCGACGACGAGCACCGCGCCGTCCGCGGCGCGCGCCCGTGCCGCCCGTGTCGCGCG
>JAEXEM010000174.1 GCA_023401045.1 Actinomycetes bacterium | reverse complement strand
GGCGCGAGCACGGCGACGGGCGCCGCCTCGAGGAGCGTCGCCGAGGTCGCGAGGGCGACGGCCGCGTCGTCCCCCGTGAGGACCGTGGCGGGCGCGGGCGCACCGACGGTGGCGGACAACGGGTCGGGCGCCGCCGGTGAGGCCGACGGCGTGGGTGTCGAACCGTCCTGCGCGGTCGCGCCGAAGGTGCAGCCGGTGGCGAGCAGGGCCACGAGGGCTGCGGCGAGGGCGGTGCGTGGGGGACGCATCGACACGTGCGGCCGACCTCCGGGGGACTCGGGGGAACGCGGCCGGCGGCACCGGCGCCACGTCACTGTGGCACAGGCCGTGAGGGCGTGCAGCCCCGCACCCGGGCGGCAGGGCGCCGCCAGGGGGTCGGTCAGGAGTCGGTCATGCGGTGGTCGTGGCCGAAGCCGGCGAGGAACTGCGGCCCTGTCCGCCCGAGCTCGGCGAGCCACGAACCCGCCCAGGCGCCGTACGGCGTGTGGGCGAGGCCGTCGTTGGCGAACCGGGGGTCGGTCGTCACCTCCGTCACGCAGAACTCCGGGATGGCGAGGTCGGTCACCGGTCCCCCGCGCTCGACCTCCGCGACGACGAGCGGCGCGTTCGCCCCCGCGAAGACGTCGACGACCCAGCCGTCCTCGCCCAGCCACACCGAGTGCCGGACCTTCGCCACCCGCGCCCCACCACGGCGCACCATCTCCACCCCGACGAGCGGGTCGATCTCCCGCTCGGCCTCGTAGCGCGTGCCGTTGTTCATCGGGCCCTTGACGGTGACGGCGCAGAAGTCGACCGCGTCGCGGTACCGGTCGAGCAGGGTGAGCTCGTCGTCGCGCACGTCCACCCCGGCGACGGCGGAGACCTGCGCGCGGACCCGCAGCGCGAAGCCCTCGTCGGCGAGGTAGTAGCTCTGCACGATGAGCGCGGGAGCGTCGTCGAGCAGCTCGGGGGGCACGTCGCGCGCGACGAAGCGCCGCTCGAACTCGAAGTCCCCGTACCCGGTGTCGCTCATCGTGCCCGCCCGTCCGACGGCCCCCGTGGCCGCCCGGGTCACACGGTACCGACGACGCCGCCGACCACCGCGGGGACGTGCCGCCGGGCGCACCGCGAGGGCGTCCCACCGCGGCCGGGGCACCGGTGTGAGAGGCTGGGGCACGAGAGGCAGCGCGACGACCGCGCGCCCTGCGTCGTGGCGTCCGTCCCCCAGGCATTCGCGCGGCGGACCCCGACCCCCATCCGGCCCCACTGCCGGGCCTGAGAGGCATCATCTCCGTGACCACGTTCACCGACCTCGGCGTGCCCGAGGCGCTGACCCGCGCGCTCACCGCGCAGGGCATCACCACTCCCTTCCCCATCCAGGCCGCGACGCTGCCGGACACCCTGCGCGGCGCCGACGTCCTCGGGCGCGGCCGCACCGGCTCCGGCAAGACGCTCGCGTTCGCGCTGCCCGTCGTCGCCCGCCTGTCGGCGTCGCCGACGCGGCGGACCCCGCGGCGCCCCCGTGCGCTCGTCCTGTGCCCGACCCGTGAGCTCGCGACGCAGATCGACGCGACGTTCGCCCCGCTCGCCGCCGCCGCCGGGCTGCGCACGACGACCGTCTTCGGCGGTGTCGCGCAGTCACGCCAGGTGACGGCGCTCGACCGCGGCGTCGACGTCCTCGTCGCGTGCCCCGGGCGTCTGGAGGACCTGCTCAAGCAGGGCCTGCTCACCCTCGACGGCATCGAGATCACCGTGCTCGACGAGGCCGACCACATGGCCGACCTCGGCTTCCTGCCGGTCGTGCGCCGTCTGCTCGACCGCACCCCGCGCAAGGGGCAGCGCCTGCTGTTCTCGGCCACCCTCGACAACGGGGTCGGCACGCTCGTCGAGCGGTACCTCACCTCCCCGCTCGAGCACGCCGTCGACCCCGAGGCGCAGACCGCCGTCGCGAGCGTCCACCACGTCCTCGAGGTCGCCGACGCCGACACGAAGAAGGCCGTCGTCCAGACCCTCGCCGACGGCCCCGGCCGTCGCGTGCTCTTCATGCGGACGAAGCACCACGCCAAGCGGCTCGCGCGTCAGCTCACGCAGGCCGGCGTGCCGGCCGTCGACCTGCACGGGAACCTCGGCCAGGGTGCGCGCGAGCGCAACCTCGCGGCCTTCTCCTCCGGTGAGGTCCGTGTGCTCGTCGCCACCGACATCGCGGCGCGCGGCATCCACGTCGACGAGGTCGAGCTCGTCGTGCACGTCGACCCGCCGGCGGAGCACAAGGCGTACCTCCACCGCTCCGGCCGCACCGCTCGCGCGGGTGCCGCCGGCACGGTGGTGACGCTCCAGCTGCCCGAGCAGCGCGGCGACGTGCGCGCGATGACCCGCGCCGCCGGCATCTCCGCCGCCCCGGTCGCCGTCCGCCCCGGCGACGCCCTCCGACCCGGCGCGGGCGGTACGGCCCGAGCGGTGCAGGTACGCCTTGTGCTCCGCCGGCGGGTCGACGTGCACGACGAGCTCCACGTCGTCGACGTGGATGCCGCGCGCCGCGATGTCCGTGGCGACCAGCACCTTGACCGCGCCCGACGAGAACGCCTCGAGGTTGCGCTCGCGCGCGCCCTGGCCGAGGTTGCCGTGCAGGTCGACGGCGGGCACGCCCGCCGCGGTGAGCTGCTTCGCGAGCTTCTTCGCCTGGTGCTTGGTGCGCATGAACAGCACGCGGCGGCCCGTGCCCGAGGCGAGCTCGTGCACGATCTGCTTCTTCGCGTCCGCGTCGCGCACCGCGAGGATGTGGTGCGTCATCTGCGGGGGCGCGGCCGCGGCG
>JAEXEM010000128.1 GCA_023401045.1 Actinomycetes bacterium | reverse complement strand
GCGCACACCGGCCTCCGCCTCGACGACCGCCGGGCGGGAGCAGTCCGCAGCGGGTGCGGCCTCCGGGTCCGCGGGCGGGGGCGCGGCGCACTGCTCCTGCAGGTGCGTCAGCCGCGCCTCGGCGACCTGCACCGCCCCGTCGAGCTCGGTGACGGACGTCCCGTCGGCCCCCTTCGCCGCGGTGGCGAGCTGACTCTCGGCGGCCGTCACGGCGTCCCGTGCCTGCGTGACGGCCTCGCGGGCGACCTTGGCGGTCTCGGTGGCCTCCTCGCCGGCGCTCGGCGGCTCGTAGCCGACCTTCTGGTAGAGGGCGCGCACGCCGGCGGCCGCCGCGGCGTCGTACCGGCCGTCCGCCGGGTCGCCGCCGTCGATGCCGACGGCCCGCAGCGCGGCCTTGAGCTGCTGCACGTCCGGGCCGGAGACGCCGGAGCGCAACGTCCGGTAGGTCGGCAGCTCGCCGGGCAGCACGATGACGGGCCGGCCGACGACCTCGAGCGCCACCGACGCGGCGTCGAGCGTCGCCCCGACCTCGGGCACCTGCCCGGTGACGACGGCGCGGCCGTCGATCTCGCCGGTCTCGAGCCGCAGCTCGACGGGGTCGTCGTAGCCGACGTCACCCCGCAGGACGACGACGTTGCCGATGACGCGCTTCTCGACCGGGACGGTGATGTCGCCCGGGGTCGGGGGAGCGGCGTTGGCCGCGGCCCGCCCCGGTGACGTGATGAGCTGCGAGAGCCCGATGCCGGCCGCGAGGCACACGACCGCCACGACGGCCATGGCGACGATGGTCCGGCGGCCGCCGGACGCCAGTGACGTGCTCACGCGCCTCACTCCTTCGGGCTCGCCGAGGCGGAGGCCGCCGCGGCCGCCGCCTCGAGCTCGTCGCCGTACTTCTCCCAGATCTCCTCCTCGGCCGCGCGCAGCGCCGTGCGGTAGGCCTTCGCGTACCCGGACTCCTCCTGGCAGGTGCGGTCCGCCACGGCCAGCGCGATCTCCTTCTTCTTCAGCTCGGCGACCGCTGCGGGGTCGGGCTCCGGCATCTCGACGGCCTCGGGCTCGGCCTCCGGGTCGGCCTCCGGGTCGAGCTCGGTCCCGGTCCCGTAGAGCGCGTTGTACGCCTCGTTGATGCTCTCGTTGGCTTCGCTCGGCGTCGCGACGTCGTGGCCCTCGTCCGCCATGCAGCTCGCCCAGTCCGCGAGCGGGCCCCGCATCGACGGGTCGTCGGGGATCGACGACCACGCGTCGTTCCACTCGGTGAACGCCGCCTCGACCGCCTCGTTCGCGAACGGGTCGTCCTTCTCGTACGCCTCGTGGTAGCCCTTGCCGGAGCAGCCGCGCGTCTCCCAGCTCCACTCCGCGACGGCGTCGGGGTCCTCCGGGTCGGTCGTCTCGTCCTGCGGTCCCCACAGCGCCTCGGTGTAGGCCATCACCTCTGCCTCGGACATCGCCTCGAGCCGCTCCTGGTTGGGGTCCGTCCAGTCCTCGTCCATCTCGCCGAACAGGTCGTCGGAGGTCGTCACGCCGTAGCCGTACTGCTGGGCGAACTCCAGCGACTCCCAGTCGAGGTCGCCGTCGTCGATCGCGCCGCCGCCCGTGGAGACCGGCTCCGTCGGTGTGTACTCGAAGCCCAGCTCGGCCATGCACCGCGCGGTGATCTCCTCGGCCCTGCGGTGCTGGGCGTCCATCTGCGCACGGTCGACGTCGCCGCCGACCCTCTCGACGTACGCGGTGATCGGCCCCTTCTCGTCCGACGACGAGCCGCCGCCCGAGGCGCCGCTGCACGCGGTGAGCAGGAGGGCGACGACCCCCACGGTGGCGGTGGCGGGCACGGACGGGCGCATGGCGAGGCCTCTCGTCGGGGTGGTCGGGGTCACGGGTGCTGGCGACTCGTGTGATCGGAACGCTAGTGACGGCACCCGGTCGGGCGAGTCCGCCCGGTGGATGAGTCGCCCGTCCGTGACGATCCTCCTGAGGGCGCACGAATCATCCGGGAGACGGATGCGCACGGCGCGGTGCGGTCGGGACGTCACGCTCACCGCCGCACGCCGAGCCCCGCGGCGAGCTCCTCCAGCCGGTCGCCGTGCTTCGCCCACAGCCGCTCCTCGGCAGCCCGCAGCCTCGCCGCCCGTGCCTCGGTGTACCCGGACTCCTCCCGGCACGTGGCGTCGGTGACCGCCATCGCGATCTCCTTGTCCTTCATCTCGGCCTTCGCGGCGTCGACGTCCCGTTCCGTCACGGTCGACGACGGGTCGCTCTCGTCGACGCTCGGCAGGGCGTACCAGAGCTCCTCGACGACCGCCCGGGCGTCGGACAGCTCCTCGACGTCGTGCCCCTCGTCCGCCATGCAGTCCGCCCAGCGGGCCACCGCTCCCCGGAGCGCCGGGTCGTCGGCGAGGGCCTGCTCCGCCGCGCTGTACTCCTCGACCACCGCCGTGAGCGTCTCGTCCGACAGAGGGCTCCTCTCGTCGGCCTCCTTCCAGGCCTTGCCGGTGCAGCCCTGCTCCCACCCGTCGGTCGCCGTCTCGCCGTCGGACTCCTCCTGCGGCGGGCCCCACAGGGCGTCGTTCCAGGCCTGCGCCTCGGCCTCGGACATCGCGGCGACCCGCTCGGCGTTCGGGTCGGTCCAGCCCGCGACGGGGATGCCGTAGAGCTCCTCGTTCGTCGTCAACCCGTAGCCGAACTCCTCGGCGAACTCGAGCGTCTCGGTGTCGAGGAGCTGCTCGTCCGCCTTCCCGGGGCGGGTGCGCGGTTCCTCCGGCGTGTACTCGAAGCCCAGCTCGGCCATGCACCGGGCGATCGCCTCCTCGGTCTCGCGGTGCTGCGTCTCGATGCTCTCGGCGTCCCGGACGGTGGCGAGCAGCTGCGCGACGAACGCCGTGAGCGGGCCGCGCTCGTCGCCGGGGCCCGCGTCCGCGCCGGAGGTGCCGCCGCACGCGGCGAGGAGCACGGCGGTGGCGACGGCGGTGAGCGCGACGGGTACGGAGGAGCGCATGGGGTGGCCTTTCGTCGGGTGTCCCGGACCGGGGACGGTGCCGGCCGGGTGCACCCCACGCTGCCGCGGCCGGGGCCGCGACGGCTCCGCCCGGTGGACGAACGTCGTCGTCACCGCCGGTCCGCCCCCGGTACCGGGGG
>JAEXEM010000456.1 GCA_023401045.1 Actinomycetes bacterium | reverse complement strand
GTGATGATCGCCCTCGGCGGCGGGGCGTCCGCCGCCCTCGACCGCTCCCCGGAGCAGGCGAGGCGGGCGCTCGACGAGCTCGTCGCCACCGGGCGCGGGGCGTTGGTCGACGTGCGGCGGATCCTCGGGGTGCTGCACGCACCGGCGGGGAGCGAGGCGGCTGTGCTCGGCGCCGCGGGCGGTGCGTCCGCCGCGGGCGATGAGGGCGGTGGGTCCGGCGCCGGCCCGGCGGCCGCCGGCTCGGACGACGCGTCGACCGGTGAGGTGCCGATGGCGCCGCAGCCGGGCATCACCGACCTCGGCCCGCTCGTCGACCGGTTCCGCGCGACCGGCCTGCCGGTGCGCACCGGCGGCCTCGCCGTCACCGGCGCGTCGACGCTCGACGCCTCGGTGCAGCTCGCGGTCTACCGGATCGTCCAGGAGTCGTTGACGAACACGCTGCGCCACGCCCCCGGCACCGCGGGGGTCGACGTCGCGGTGCGGCGGACGGACGACGGGGTCGAGGTCGTCGTCACCGACCAGGGCCCCGGTGCGGGGGCAGTCGTCGCACCGTCCCCCGGGTCGCGGCGCGGGATCGCCGGGATGAACGGCCGGGCGGCGGCGTTCGGCGGGACCGTCGAGGCGGGGCCGCACGGAGCCGGGTGGCGGGTGCGGGCGGTGCTGCCGCACGCGGGTGAGACGCACCCTGGCACGGCTCACGACGACGCGGCGCACGAGGACGCGGCGCACGAGGACGCTGCGCGGACGGTCCCGAGCGCGCGACCGGCGCCGACGGGCAAGGCCGTCGCGGTCGCCCGGCAGACGGTACGGACGAACGAAGGAGACGCATGACACGGGTCCTGCTGGTCGACGACCAGGCCCTCATCCGCATGGGCTTCCGCATGCTCATCGACAGCACCGACGACCTCGAGGTCGTCGGCGAGGCCCAGGACGGGCAGGGCGCGCTCGACCAGACGGCCGCGCTGCACCCCGACGTCGTCCTCATGGACGTGCGCATGCCCGGCATGAACGGCATCGAGGCGACCAGCCGGATCGTCGAGCAGCACCCCGACGTGCGGGTGCTCGTCCTCACGACGTTCGACCTCGACGAGTACGCGTTCGCCGCGCTGCGCGCCGGAGCCAGCGGCTTCCTCCTCAAGGACGCCGCCCCCGACGAGCTCGCGGCCGCCGTGCGCGCCGTCGCGTCCGGCGAGGCCGTCGTCTCCCCCCGCATCACGCGCCGCATGCTCGAGCTGTTCGCCGGCCACCTCCCCGGCCCCGGCGACACCACCGACCCCGACGCCCCCCACCCGCGCCTCGCCGCCCTCACCCCCCGCGAGGTCGAGGTCCTCCGCGAGGTCGCCGAAGGCCTGTCCAACCTCGAGATCGCCGAACGACTCTTCCTCTCCGAGGCCACCGTGAAGACCCACGTGGGGCGGATCCTCGCGAAGCTCGGGGTACGGGACCGGGTGCAGGCGGTGGTGCTCGCGTACGAGACGGGGTTGGTGCGGGCGGGGGGGTGACAGTCACGTCTGCGATCGCCTCGGCGTTGCGGCCGCGGACAAGAGTGCTGCCGAGGCTTGCGACGCGAGCCACGAGATCCGCATCGTCCACAGACCGGGCCTCCCAGCCACAGCAGAGGCACCAAACCGGTACCTTCCCGGCATGAGGACACGAGGCCGGAGCGGTGCGCTACCTGTAGCCCTGGCGCTCGGCGCCGTCCTCGCGGGCTGCGGTCTCGGAAGCCAGCCGCCTGTCGACACACCAGAACCAACGCCGTCACAGACAGAAGCCGCGAGCCCCCGCCCGACGACAGCGCCCAGTGGCGCTGCAGCCACGACACCTCCGACCCCGCGGGCCGAGATGAGCGCCACCGGTGTCGAAGGAGCAACGGCAGCCGCTCTCTACTTCCTCGACCTCTATCCCTACATCTACGCAACGGGCGACACCGCCGGCTGGCGTGAGATGTCAGCCCCGACGTGCGACTTCTGCCTGGAGTCGGCCACGGACGCCGAGGAACTCATCCGGTCCGGCAAGCGAGGCGGAACGCCGCTAGAGGTCGTCTCGACCGACGGCACAGAGCTGAAGGAAGGCCAGTGGTTCGCCGTCCGGATCCGGGCCGTTCAACCGGCCACGTTCGAGACGGACAGCGAGGGGAACCGAACGAGGACCGGCGACGGCGGAACCTACGAGTTCGACTTCGCTCTCAGCTGGGCCGACCGTTGGGTGGTCGACTCGATCGGCGTGCAGCCATCGGCACAAGGATGAAGCGCCTCGCCAGAATCCAGATCGTCGCCGTCGTCGCTCTCGTCCTGTCCGCATCCGCAGCCTGGGCCGGTGAGAACCTCAACGGGCGGGCCAGCGAGAACCACATCAGCTTCACTGCAGCCCGCTCCGAGGAACTGGCCCAGGAGAACGCCGGCGTTGCACCTGCGCTCCGGCTGCACAACTACGAGCGGGCAGCACTGTGCCGCGAGGTCGCCGGGACGTGGACGAAGGGATTCTCCGACGGCACCTGCCCTCCCCCCGCGAGCACTGCGGGTGTGCTCCGCGATTGCGCGGACGGGGACCACATCGTGATGCCCATGTGGCGGCAGTCGCGCGCGACCGCCGACGCACCGTGGGGAGCATGGCAGCAGGTCGACAGCGGCGGCTGCGGCGTCGACCTGCTCCCCGTCCTCACCGAAGCCGACTTCCGCCGCCTCCCCCTCCCCGCCCCGGCCCTCAACATCCAACCCGCAGGCGGATGGGTCCTGGTCAACATCCCCACCATCGTCTACACCGACCCCACCCCCGTCACCCTGCGCACCGACCTGCTCGGCTACGGCGTCACCGTCGAAGCCACCCCCACCAGCTGGACCTACGACTTCGGCGACAACACCACTCCCCTGACCACGACAGACCCGGGTCGACCCCACCCCGCGTTCGACGTCACCCACACCTACCGCACCCCCGGCACCGCCCAGATCACCCTGGCCACCACCTGGACCGGCCGCTACCAGATCGACGGCACCACCCTCTGGCGCGAAATCAACGGCACCGCCACCACAACCACCACCAGCGACCCCATCACCATCGAAGAACGCACCAGCCGACTCGTCGCCGAGCTCTGCACCGCCACCCCCACGCCACCCGACTGCTGACCGGCACGACTACCGCCTGCCGACACGCATCGACCGGGGCGCCCTCTCGCGCGGCACCGCTGACGACCACCTCCCCACCGACCAGGACGCGCTCGCACGCCGCCCGGCTCGGCCGGTTTCGCCCGGGTGAGATGCAGGAACGGGTGACGACCGACTCCACAACGCGCCGCTAATGTCCGGAACGCGCCATCGCGGCGTTCGGGATGAGGCAAGGGGGCCACATGTCGGCACAGCGGTTCGACACATCATCGGGGCTTCCCGCGTCCGCACCGCGAGGCGACCGCGAGCGCGGCAGGCCGGCACCACCGCCTCGACGCCTCATCGCATCCGTCATGCAGGACAGGCGCTGGCTCGCAGGCGCCACGGCCGCCGCCGGGCTGCTCGTCGGCCTCGTGATGGGGTCGACCTCGATGGCAGCCGCGGGCTCCGAGAGGGCCACGACGGACCGTACGACCATCGACCAGCTCACCTCGCAGGTCGCCGACCTCGACAGCGAGCTCGTCACCGTCCGCGATGACCTCGACACGACCGAACAGGAGCTGGAGAAGGCGACGGCACAGGTCGCCGAGATCGACCGCCGGGCCGCGGACCTCGCTGCTCTCGAGGCGACGCTCACCACCCGCCAGCAGGAGCTCGACGCCCGGCAGGCAGATCTCGACACCCGCCACGCCCAGCTCGACGCCCGCGCCGCGGACCTCGACGCACGCGAGGCATCCGTGGCCGCCGCTCAGGCACGGACGAAGGCGACGGGATCGACCTCGTCGACGACAGGCTCAGCCCCGGCCGGCAGCACGGGCTCCACGTCCTTCAAGAACTGCGACGCCGCACGCGCCGCAGGTGCTGCTCCCGTCCGCCGCGGCGACCCCGGCTACGGCCCGCACCTCGACCGCGACGACGACGGCATCGGCTGCGAGTAGGGGACGGGCGCCGGCCGGACCGCTTCCGCGGTGATAGCAGGAAAGCTATCGTCGCTCGATGACCGACCCCTCCGGCGCCGACCTGCGGTCTCGCCGCACACGCCCTGAGCTCAGGCAGCGTGAGGTCGCGGCCCGGCCCGGCGTCGCCCAGCCACTCATCCCCGCCGCGGAGACCGCGCGCCGCGGGATCGGACCGGACGGGCGGGCGGAGCTCGACGCAGCACTCCAGGCCCGGCCGTCCACCGTGCTCGAGCGTCACCGGTCAGCGGTGCGCGAGGTCGTCGCACGCCACCACGGTCGTGACGCGTTCGTCATCGGCTCGGTCGCCCGCGGCGACGACACCCCCGGTTCGGACCTCGACCTCATGGTCACGTTCGACGACGGCACGGACCTGGTCGACGTCCTCGACCTCACCGACGAGCTCGAGGAGCTCCTGGGGACGAAGGTCGACGTCATCTCCGGCCGCGTCGCCGGGGCAGTGGGCGAGCACGCTCGGCGGGACGCGGCGCCTCTGTGAGCACGCCCGCCAAGGTCCTCCCGCACTGCGCGTCGACCGTCGTGCGCCGTCAGGCCGCGGACGAGGGCATGACGACGGGCACCCCGTAGGCGACCGCCGCCTCGGCGAGCCGGTCGTCGTACGTCACCACACCCTCGAGCTCGTCGCCGAGCTCGAGGGCGGTCGCCAGGTGGATCGCGTCGAGAGACCGCAACGTGGCGGGTTCGAGTCGGCCGGCGACGTCGAGCACCCGTGACGAGACCTGCAGCAGGACCAGTGCGTCGAGAACCGCGTGCGCCTGTAAGGCCGCCTCGGGCACGGCGCGCCGGACCGCTCGCATGAGCTCGGTGCGCACGAGGTCGCTGGACACCGGCGTTCCACCCTGCTCCCGCCACCAGGCGCGCAGCATGGGCGTCTCCGGCTCGACCACGACGAGCTTCACGAGCGCCGATGTGTCGAGGTAGTACGCCACGTCAGCGCTCGTCGCGGAGCTCGGCGAGCGCGTCGGACAGCGTCTGCGCACCCGACGGCGCCGGCAGCGGCTCCGGGAGGTCGTCGAGGCGCGTGCGCGCCGCGCGGGCGGCACCGGCGGCGAGCAACCGGCTGAGAGGTGACGACGGAAGGGGTGTGAGCTGCGCGGCGGGCCGCCCCCGGTCGGTCACCGTCACGGTCTCCCCTGCCTCCACCCGCGCGACGACGGCTGACGCGTTCTGCTTGAGCTCGCGGATCCCCACCGTCGCCATGTGCTACATGGTAGCCCTTGGGCCGTCGGGACGATCGGGAGCGAGCACCACGTGCCCCGCGAGCGGAGCGGACACAACCGAGCGCGGCTCACCCCGCGCGGCGTCAGTGGACGCCGCAGGCAGCGGCCGGCACGTCAGTAACCCGGCGCCTGCGCGCCTCCGTCGAACCGTGCACCCGCGTCGAACCGTGCAGCAGCGTCGAACCGTGCACCGGCCGGCGAGCTCGGGAGCGCCGCGAACACCATCATGATGATCCCGCCGATCGACGGGACGAGGGACACGAGCTGCACCCACCCCGAGAAGTTGGCGTCGTGGAGCCGGCGCGCGTTGAGCGCGATGCTCGGCACGAAGCTCCCGAAGAGGAAGACCGCGAACAGCAGGGCCACGACGATGGCCGCCGGGTTGGGCTCGCTCGCCCGGCCGCTGCTGTCCGCCGTCGCGGCGCTCGCGACCCCGGTGACGATGGCGAAGGCGATGAAGACGAGCGCCATGAACAGCGCCACCCACCAGTACTCGCTGCGGCTGGCACGACCGCTGAACGTCGCGTAGCGGCCGTAGAAGCGGGACACGGCCTGACCGAACGTCGCGCCGGGCAGCGGCGCGTCGTGGCCCTCGGTGGGCGCGGTCGTCGAGAAGGGCGGCGGAGGTGCGTAGGTCATACCGCGGAGACTAGGGACGTCTGGGGGGTTTCGTGCGGTCCGTCCACAGCAACCCGACCTAGAGGGTGACGAGGTACCCCAGACGGCGCAGCGCCTCGACGTGGTCGACGGCCCCCTGGAACGACCCGGGCATCTCGCACGTGAGCGCCATGCGCCCGTCCTCCGTCGCCATGTGGATGGTGGTCGACAGTCCCGTCGACGCCCACGTCCCCACGACGAGGACGTGCGTGACGTGCTGCGCCCACACCCACGTCGGGGGCTCCAGCCGGTACAGCGTGACGGCGTAGCCGCCACGCTCGTCCGCCTGCCGGTCGACCGTGCGGACGATGTGGGCCTTGCCCAACGGGCGCCGCAGCTCGGCGGTGAAGGCCTCCAGCTCCATCGCCATCACGGCGTCGGCACTGACCGCCTCCGGCGCGTACGCGGGCACGGCCGTCTCGGCAGGCTCCCGCGCCTCGGCGGGCCCGGACTCCTCGACGGGCGCACCCGTGGCGTCGCCGCCCAGCGGGACGGACTCGGGCGCGTGCTGCGGCTGGCGCGCGGCGCCACGTCGCCGTCGCCACGGGAAGCGGCGTCGACGGTCGGGGGCAGGGGTGGGCTCGTCGGGGGACACGGGCACGGTCACGGCTCCGTCAGGTCGGGCACCTCGCACCGGTCGGTGCGAGCAGATCACCACCTCCGGGGGCACCGTGTGGGGGCACGGCGCCGGCCGGCCAACCGGAGGGATCGCGACCGGACCTCGGGATCGCCGGCACCTTAGTCAGGGCGACTGTGGTGACGGCGGGTGTGCGCTGTGCGGTGCGACACACTCCGCGACATGCACGTCGAGCACTGCCGGTCACCACCTGTGGATGACGCGCACGGGCACCCGAATTGCGCAGATACGTTCCCCGCCGTGACGCACCTGAGGCTCAGCACCGACGACCTGCTCGAGGTCGGGCACGACCTGCGCGCCGTCGCGCGGGAGCTCGAGGGCGCCTCCGTACGGAGCGACGTCGTCGCCGACGCCGTCGGGCACCCGGCGCTGGCCGCGCGCGTCCGGGACTTCGCCCACGGGTGGGACGGCCACCGCGCCGAGATGCTCGAGGAGGTCGCCCGGCTCGCCGAGGCGTGCACCGGCATCGGCGACACCTTCGAGCGCCTCGACACCGAGTTCGCCGCCGCGCTGCGGGGTGACGCGTGAACCGCCCGTACTCCTGGTACCCGCTGGCGTCGTCGGACCCCGTCCCCGGCGACCCGGGTGTCGTGCGCGCCGGCGGCGACCACTACCGCGAGATCGCCGCGGCGATCGGTGACGCCGAACGCGTCCTACGAGCCCTCGTCGACGCCCAGGAGGCCGTCTCCGACGCGGTCGACGCGATCCGCGACCGCACCCACGCGGTCGCCGACAGCATCCGGAAGGCCTACGACCGCTACCACGCCGCCGGCGACGCCCTCGTCGTCTACTCATTGCAGCTGGACCGCGCGCAGACGCAGTCCCTCGACGCGCTGCACCTGGCCCGGTCCGCCCAGCACGACCTCGACGCGGCGGAGACCGCGGTCCGCCGCTCCCGCCTGCTCCTCGACGACGCGACTGACCTCGGCGAGGACGTCATCACCCACGAGCGCGCGCTCACCACCGCCCGCGCCGAGCGTGCGGACGCCGAGACGGACCTCGCGCGCGCACGCGCAGTCCTCGACGAGGCCGTCGCGCTGCGCGACGCGGCCGCGAGTCAGGCCCTCGAGACGCTCGACGCCGGCATGCACGGGGACGAGCTGGACGACGGGTGGTGGGAGGACTGGGGTGCCGACGTCGCACAGGTCGTCTCGACGTGGGCCGGCCGGATCGCGACGGGCGCCGGGCTGCTCACGCTCGTCCTCGGGTGGGTGCCCGTGCTCGGGCAGATCCTCGCGGTCGTGTCGCTCGCGGCCGGCGCGGCCGCTCTGGTCGCAGACCTCGCGCTCGCCCTCAAGCGTGGTGACGGGGAGGACTGGGCGAACGTCGTCACGGGCGTCGTCGGGATCGTGACGTTCGGTGCCGGGAAGGCGCTGGCGAAGTCGGCGCAGGCGTTCGTGGTCTCGTCGAGAACAACAGCGGCGACGGCGGCTGCCCGAGCCGACCGGTCGCTCCTGAGTCGGGTGCTCCGGGTGCTCGCGCGCGCATCCGGGGGGCGACAGGTGTCGAGCGCCTCGGCGACCTCGCTCAAGAGCGAGGTCGTCACCGGTCGCCCGTTGTCCTATCGAGACGCCTGGGCGCAGGTGCGGAACGCTCGTGGGTGGGATCGCGCTCTCACCCTTGCAGGCCACGGCGACCTCGTCGCCCAGAACAACGCCCTGCGCTCACAGCTCTGGGAGATCTCGCTCCTGCGGCCGAAGGCGTTCATCACCCTTGCAGGGCCGACCGCGAAGGGCACGGCCCTCGAAGCAGGGGCCTCCGTCCTCTACGTCACGGACGGCTCTCTCAACCTGGTGGCAGCCGGAACCGACGCGGTCGACGCCACCAACGGGCCCGACCCCACCCCTGCCGACCGGGTCCGCCTGTGACGGCTCACACCGAGAGGCCCCCTGCGATGAACGGACCGTCGATCAACGGGATCTCGTGGGCTCTCCCCGACGACTGGGTGGGGTGGGAGGTGGGAGACATCCCGCAGGCGACCGCGCACGCCGCTGCGCTGGGCGACGACCAGCTCACCACCGAGGCAGTCGTGGCGGCGGCGCGCGAGTTCGACGCCGACGTCGCTGAGCACATGCCGGGCGCCAACCTCCTGGCGCTCTGGACGCCCGTCCCTGGGCGTCGTGAGCCTCTGGCCACGGCCACGCTCCGCGTCGGCAGAGCCGAGAACCCGGAGCGGATGGCCATGGACGAGCTGCTGGAGTTCGCGCGCGACCCCTTCTACCCGCGAGGCACCCGCGTCGTCGACCTCGCGGCCGTGCCGTCCAGCGTGACGGCTGGGGAGGCCGTGCTGCGGATCGTCGACAAGCTCCACCGGTTCCGTCGGACGGTCGCCCGGGAGTGGACCTGGTTCATCCTCCCGACCGGCACGACGGACATCGTGGCGTTGCAGCTCGAGTCGTGGTGGATCGCGCACTTCGACGAGCTCACCGACGTCTCCACCGACATCGCCGACGCCGTCGAGGTCACGGTGGGCACCACATGAGCCCGGACGAGCACCACGGCACCGTCGCTGTCCTGCTGCCGGACGACTGGACGCCCATCCCTCTGGAGGACGACGTCGAACGCACTGCCGCCGTCGAGGACGTCATCGAACGGCAGCTCGGGCACTCCCGCGATCTGGCCGGCCTCCGGCAGACGATGCGCCAGGAGCTGCTGCGCGCGACAGAGCTCTCCGCGCTCGGCGGTGGTGTCCTCATGGCGCTGGCGGCCGGAAGCGGCGGCACCGCCGCCGTGCCTGCGTCGCTCACCGTGTACCGCGTCCCGGGAAGCCTGCACGGCCGCGGGCGCGAGGCGATGACGTCGGTGCTCGCCGGCGACGAACCCGGCCACTGCCTCGATGTGGGCGACGGCCCCGCCGGCACGGTCCTGCGACGCGTCCGCCCGTCCGCAGGACGCACCGGTCTGACCGGTGACCGCGACCTGCCGGCACTCCTCGTCGACTACTGGGTTGAGCCGACACCCGGCGCCCGGCTCGTCTACCTCGTCTTCTCCAGCCCGCTCGTCGACCTGCGCGACGAGCTCCTCGGACTCTTCGACGCCGTCGTGTCGTCGGTCCGCGTACTCACCCCCGCCGACCACGAGACGCGTGCCGGCACGACCCAGGAGGACACATGAGCAACAGGACCGGACCGCGCGCACTGCAGATCGTCGGCCTGCTCACGCTCATCACGCTCGGGGTGCGCAAGGCTGCGACCTCCGACGAGCCGTGGCTGCCACCCACCCTCGGCGCCGTCGCCGTCATCGGCCTGACCGTCCTCGGGTTCTGGCTGTGGACACGTCGAGCGGACAGGATCGACCGCGAGACCCACGCCGCCCAGCCCGGGTGGCACACCCGGACGGTGTGGGCCGACGAGTCCCTCGGTGCCACCCTCGCCGGACTCGGGGCGTCGGTCGGCAAGGTGCACGGCGGCACCCGCCTGACGCTCGCCTGGACGGCCACCACGCTCGAGATCCGGCGCGGCGCCACCGTCGCCGCCACCGTCCCGTGGCCGCAGGTCTGGACGATCACCCGCACGACAGGCCGCGCCCGGTCGTCCGGCAACCCCGCCGTCGAGCTCATCACGCGCGAGCACGCCCGGTTCGTCCTCGTCCCCGCACGCCGCCCCGACGGCGGGATGCTGCCGGCGTCCGCGACCCAGGTCGACGCGCTGGTCGCCGAGCTGCGCGCGGTCAGGGAGGCGGCGTCAGTGCAGTCGACCCCGCCGGCGCTCCCGTGAGCCGTGAAGGTCGTGCCTCCGACCGCCGCTCCGCGACCCGGATCGACGCTGCTCCCGTCCATCGTCGCCATCCACAGGATGGCCGATCCAGCCCTGCACGATGGGGCGAACCGGTACCTTCCCGGCATGGCACGTGGACGAGTCGTCATCGGGGCTGCGGTGGTCGCGGTGCTCATCGCGGGATGCACGAGTGAGGCGGCACCGGCTCCGACCGACTCACCCAGCGTCACGGCGACCCACACACCAAGCCCCACTCCGTCGGTCTCGGCGGCCGCCACCGCACCTCAGCGGCCGGAAGCGATGGCGACACCGAGCGCCGACGGCGCTGCGGCTGCGGCGACGTACTTCCTGCAGCTGTACCCCTATGCGCGCGCGACGGGCGACCTGGCCGAATGGCAGGCACTCGCCGCTGATGAATGCACCTTCTGCGCCTCGGTGGAAGCAGAGGTCACGACTTTGATTGAGCAAGGCCAGACGGTGTCTGGCGGGGCCATCACAGTCGCCTCTGCGGACGGCACCGAGGTCATTGCCAACGAGTCGTACTCGGCACAACTTCTGTTCATGGAGGCACCGACGGAGACGTGGAGTGGTACGACTCTCGTCTCGACAGGAGATGGCGGTCGCTACGAGGCTCTCGCCGTCCTCCGTTGGAATGGGCAGGCGTGGGAGGTCCGTGCCGTCGATCTCAGCCAGCCGTCGTGAACGCCGCGGGACACATAGCGTCAGTGCTGACAGCGCTGATGACCTGGCTGCCAGCAGCGCCGCCCACGCAGGACGATGGCATCTTCGGCAACGCGAGCGACGATCGGTCCGCATTCGAGATGCTGATCAGGGACTCCGAGCGGGCTGCGTCCCAGAGCCGCGCGGTGGCGTCAGGGGTTCGCCTGGCCGAGTATCAGCGTGCTCCGTTCTGCCGTGAGGCCGCCGGGACATGGGTGATGGGCCTGGCCGACGGCACCTGCGCCCCCGGTGCCGACCTGGCCCGCACCTCGGTGCAGTGCGAGGACGGCGACACCCTCGTCATGCCGATGTGGCGACGCGAACGCACCACCCCAGCGGCCGCCTGGGGGCCGTGGACCCAGATCGACCCCGGCGGGTGCGGCGTCGACCTACTGCCCGTCCTCACCGAAGCGGACTTCCGCCGCCTGCCCCTGCCGGCGCCGACCCTCAACATCCAACCCGCAGGCGGATGGGTCCTGGTCAACATCGCCACCATCGTCTACACCGACCCCACCCCGGTCACCCTGCGCACCGACCTGCTCGGCTACGGCGTCACCGTCGAAGCCACCCCCACCAGCTGGACCTACGACTTCGGCGACGGCACCGACCCGCTGACCACCACCGACCCCGGTCGACCCCACCCCGCGTTCGACCTCACCCACACCTACCGCACTCCCGGCAGCGCCCAGATCACCCTGACCACCACCTGGATCGGCCGCTACCAGATCGACGGCACCACCCTCTGGCGCGACATCAACGGCGCCGCCACCACAACCACCACCAGCGACCCCATCAGCATCGAAGAACGCACCAGCCGACTCGTCGCCGAGCTCTGCACCGCCACCCCGACCCCACCCGACTGCTGACCCGATACGACCAGCACCCGCCCTCGATGCGAACGCTGTCGAGGACGGGTGGTGAACGGTCAGCCGTACGCCCCCAGGCGCCACGCCCGGCCGGCCGCAGCTCTGTCGCGAGCCCCGGAGCGGGCTCACCGCCTCCCCGTAGGGTCGCGGATTTCCGTAAGCAGGCGGCCCCGCGCCCTCGGCATCACCTCCGCGGCGGAAGCGCGACCTCGTACCCGACGTACCCCAGCGCCCTGACGTGATCGGTGCCGTCCGTGTGGCTGCCCGGCAGCGGGACGTTCGAAAGAATCCGACCCGTCGCGTCGGCCTCGTACAGCGCCGTCACGCCGCGCCCGCGGTGGTGGTAGGCCAGCACGAGCACCCAGTCGATCGGCCCGGCATGGCCGTCCCGTCCCGGTACCTCCAGCGGCGGCTCGAGGTGGTACAGCGTGGCCGTGTGCGAGGGCACGAGCGCGGCGACGTCAGCGGGCACGTCAGGCCCTCCGGTGCCGACGAGCCACGCAACCTCCCGTTCCGGGTGCCGCACGACCACGTCCTCGCACGGAAGCCACCTCTCCCGGGTCGTGACCGAGACGTAGAGATCCCCGACCCGGACCACACCGTCGTCGTGGGCCCAGACCCTCGGGTCGCTGGTGAGGCGGTGGCGCGCGAACGGCCGGGTGTCATGCAGCCACCAGCTCACCGACGTCCCGGATGGGTCGACGAGTCCGATGCGGTGCGGACCGACGCGGGTCAGCAGCCACGGGGTGCCGTCAGAAGCGGCAGCCTTCGCGACGACGTCGGGGCGCAGGACGTGGCCCGGGACGTCGGACTCGCAGTCGACGTGGGTGAGGGCGTCACGGTGAAGAAAGGACACAGTGTGCTCCGTCAGGTCGAGCGTCTTCCCGTGCCGGCGGCACGGGCGGATCTTCCTCCGGGGGCACCGTGCGCTCCGCGCGGTTGCCAGTCGGCCAGCCGGAGGGCTTGTGGCCGAGCTTCGTGATCGGGAGGGACTCTAGAACGCCGGTCGGACAGCAGGGATGGCGCTGAGCCGAGCGGGTGAACAGCGCCACGCAGCTTGCCCGGATCAGGCGCTCGTTGATGAGCTCGGGGCATGGTGGCGCCGCGCACGACGACGACGCCGACCGCCTGGAGCTGCTACACCCGGGCGAGCGACGAGCTCGCCGGCCGGTACGACGACGTCCTCGGCCGGCGGTACGAGTACGACTCGAACGTCGTCAACCACGCGCGCATCGCCCCCGGCGACCTGCTCGTGCTGCGCGACGGCCAGCTGATCCTCGGGCACGGCGTCGTGGAGAACGTCACGAGCGAGCGCGGCGAGAAGATGATGCGGCGCTGCCCCAATCCGGCCTGCCGCTCCGCTGACTGCATGGCCCGAAAGCGCGCCCTTCCGCGGTACCGGTGCAATGACTGCAAGGCCGTGTTCGACGAGCCCGTGTTCGAGCCGATGCCGGTCACTCTCTACTCCGCCGTGTACGCGTCCTCGTGGCACAGCCTCGACTCCCCGCTGCCCGTGCGCGCGCTCGACGGCGTCTACGCCGGCGCCGACCGCCAGAACGCCATCCGCCGTCTGGACTGGGCGAAGGCTCTGGCGATGCTCGAGTCGTACGGAGGCGTCGAGGAGGTCCTCGAGGCGGAGCTCCTCCGGCACGGCACCCCCATCGCCGGCGGCCACGTCGAGGCGGTCGTCCGGCGACGCGTCGGGCAGCAGCGCTTCCGGGATCGACTGCTCGACCGGTACGGCCCGACGTGCGCAGTCACCGGTACGCAGCCCGAGATGGTCCTCGACGCCGCCCACCTCTACCGCTTCGCGGACAACCCCGTGCACGCCGACGACGGGGGCCTTCTCCTGCGCGCCGATGTCCACCGGCTGTTCGACCGGCTCGCCCTCACGTTCAGCCCTCGGACCTGGACGACCCAGGTCGCCCCGGCGCTGCTCGACCGGCACGAGAGCCTGGCCGTGCTCCACGGCCGGCGAATATCGGTGCACGAGACCCGCCTGCCGGACGTCGAGCTCATCGAACGGCACCACGCGTCGGCGCGGGCACGGTGGAAGGAGCTGGCGGCCTTCTAGCTATGCCCAGTACGCGCTGTTACGCGCCGGCATCGGGCACGACGTAGTCGAGCAGCGCCGGGACGGGTTGCTGTCCCCATCCAGACGTTGCGGTTGTATCTGCAACCTGCTTACAGTTGCGACTGTCACGTTGCGTGACGGGGAGTCGGCGGAGCGAGCGCGCCACAGAGCCCCGAGGCCGAGGGAGACATCATGGCGACGCGTGTTGCCGCACGACGAGACCTGCTCACCGACGACCACGACTCCGAGCTCGCCCAACACGTACTGGGGTCACTCGAGGGCCCCGGTGGGTTCCTCTCGGTAGCACGAACGGACGCCGCCGCCGAGCCGCTCCCGCGCGACATCGGCGTCCTCCTCCAGGAGGTGCTGCGCGCGGTCGCCTCCGGCTCCACGGTCACGGTCACGACCACGCCGCGGGAGGTGACGACGTCCACCGCGGCCGCGATGCTCGGGATCTCCCGGCCCACGCTCATGAAGATGGTCAAAGACGGAACGATCCCTGCGCACAAGGTCGGGACCCACACCCGCCTGCGGACCGAGGACGTGCTGGCGGCGAAGGCAGCCCGACGTGAACGTGAGCGCGCCGCCTTCGCAGCTCTGCTCGAGCTGGAGGACGACGAGGAGTGACGACTGAGGTGCCGTCCGACACGGTCGGCACGTCACGTCCGTCGCAGCCATCGATCGCTAAGGTCCGCGCATGCAGGGGACCGGGGCGTACAGCACCTTCGTCGACGCCAACGTGTGGTTCTCGCGCACGCTGCGCGACTGGCTCGGCATGCTCTACACGGTCCCCGACTCTCCTCCGTTCGTCGTCCACTGGACCGAGGACGTGCTGGCAGAGCTGATCTACCACCTACGAAAGAGCAACCCGAGCTGGCCGGGTGATCGCATCACGGGCATCCGCGACCAGCTCGCGGGGACGTTCGAAGCTGGGCGCGTCGAACGGTTCGAGGTCGACGCGACATACCGCGGGCGCGACACGGGCGACGCACACGTCCACGCGGCCGCGGTCGCATGCCGGGCGGACGTGCTCGTCACGTGCAACGCCGCCGACTTCACGTGGGACGAGAACACGTCGCCCTACGAGGTCATGCACCCTGACGACTTCCTCGCTCTCGTCGACGACTCCTCCCCAGAGCTCGTCGCGACGGTCGTGCGTCAGATGTGCGCCTACTGGGTCCGGCGCCGAGGAGAAGCCGACCTGGCGGCCGCTCTGCGCAAGGCCGACTGCCCACAGTTCGCCGAACGAGTGCTGGCGCACCTGCACCGCCAGATGTGAGGCGAGGCGCCGCGGTCAGCGAGCGCCCGGCACCGCCGAGCCCGCCAGCGCCACGAGCATGGCGACCTGCACCCTCCCGTCCACGCCGAGCTTGTCCATCGCCCGCGCGAGGTGCGTCTTGACCGTCGCCTCGGAGAGGAAGAGTGCGCGGGCGATGTCACCGTTGGACTGACCGGCGGCGACGGCGTGGGCGACGTCCGCCTCGCGGTCGGTGAGCACGCTCAACCGCTCCTGGGCGTCCCGGCTCGCGGCGGCGGCGCGGTCGGCGGTGACCTGCTCCATGACGGTGCGTGCCGCACGCGCCGAGAGCCACCCCTCCCCCGCCGCGACCGCTCGCACGGCGGCCTCGATGTCCGCCGGGGCGGAGTCCTTCGCGAGGAAGCCGGCCGCGCCGGCGTGGACGGCGTCGAGGATCACCGACTCGGTGTCGAACGACGTCATGGCGATGACGCCGGGCGCGTCGGGCAGAGCCCGGACGAGTGCCGTCGCGCGGATGCCGTCGACCCGGGGCATGCGCAGGTCCATGAGGACGACGTCCGGGTGGTGCGCCTGGGTCAGGGTGACGGCCTCGTCCCCGTCGCCGGCCTCGGCCACGACCTCGATGTCGTCCGGGCGCAGGATCATCCGCAGCAGTCGCCGCACCATGGGGTCGTCGTCGACGACAAGCACTCGGATCACGTCGCCGACGGTACCGACGACCGCCGACAGGGTCCTGCGCCGTCGCGCGTGCGGTCATGGGAGCGTCAGGCCGGCACCGGTGCAGGCCACGGCAGGTGGACGCGGACCTCGAACCGTCCGTCGCGGGCACCGGCCTCGAAGTCCCCACCGAGAGCCACCGTTCTTTCACGCATGCCGACGAGGCCCGCGCCGCCCGGCCCGGATGCCCCCTCGACCAGGTCGTTGGTGACGGTCACGTCGACCCCGTCACCGGGCCGGGCGCGCAGGTCGACGGTGACGCGCGCCCCCGGTGCGTGCTTCATGGCGTTCGTCAGCGACTCCTGGACGACGCGGTAGACGGCCCGGGTGAGCGCCGGCGGTGCGTCGTCCCCACCGTCGACGAAGACGGTGGCACCGATGTCCGCACCCGCCCCTCGCGCCTGGTCGATGAGCGTCACGAGGTCGACGAGGCGCGGCGCGGGACCCGCGTACCGTTCGGCGCTGTCGTCGCCGGCTGTACGGAGGCTGGCGATGAGGGTGCGCATCTCCTCGAGCGCCCGGTGTGCCGAGGACCGCATGGACCTCGCCGACTCCGGCACGTCCGTGCCAGGGTCGTCGGCCGAGACCTCGAGCGCCGCGGCGTGCAGCGAGACGAGCGAGAGGTGGTGCGCCACGGTGTCGTGCATCTCGCGGGCGATGAGCTCCCGCTCCTCCTGACGCGTGAGCTCGGTGCGCAGGCGGTCCGTCTGGGTGCGCAGCTCGGCGGCCCGGAGCTCGCTCTCCTCCGCAGCGCGCCGCGCCGTCCCGGCAGCCACGACGAACCGCCGCACGAGTCCGACGCCGACCGAGACACCCAGCGCGAGGACGCCCATGGCGACATAGCCGGGTCCGGTGAGGTAGGTCCGGACTCCCTCGGGGTCCTTCGCGGCCCACATGACGGCGTCGCCCTCACGCGACCAGTCCCGCACCATCGCGGCGGTGACCGCAGCGCCGACCGCGGCCGTGCACCACGCGGCCGTCCGCCGGCCCGCTGTCGCCAGCACCCACGGCAGCGCGATGAGCGAGGCGAGCGCCCCCACCGGCAGGACCGCACCCGCCACGGCCGTCCCGAGGCAGACCGGGACGGCGAAGCGGCGACGCCAGACGAGGGCGGCTCCGGTGCCGACCGCCACGAGCATGAGGAGCAGGCCGAGCAGCGCGAAGACCGGCGAGGCGTCCGGCCCGCCAGGGATGGCGAAGGCCACTTCGCTCATCCCGAAGAAGCCCGCCGCGATGACGCTCATGGCGGTGATCGGGGTGTCCGCCCACCTGCGCCACCAGAGGAAGCCGCTGCGGTGGCCGCGCTGGACCGACGGGGACGGGGACATGCGTGGAGCGTAGGTCGGACCACCGACGTCCCAGGCCCACCGGTCGGTCGGTCCGCGACCGCCCGGGGTCGCCCGAACGGCCAGCCGGGTCGAGCCGGTCGGTGGACCCGGTGGCGGGGTCCGGCATCGAAGGATCGGGCCGTACCGCACCGACCCGAGGAGCAGCCATGAACCACCCCGTCCCCACCGACCCGTCCCCCGCCCCGGTCCCGGCCGGCGCCCCCGCACCGCAGCGCTCGTGGTTCGCCCGCCACAAGGTCCTCACCACCATCGGTGCGGTCGTCGCCGTCGTGTTCGTCGTCGGTGCGCTCGGCGGCGGAGGCGGTGACGACTCCCCTGAGGCAGCATCCACGGCAGAGCCATCCGCCGCGGACGGCACGGCCGCCGACCCTGCGCCCGCCGCCGAGGAGCCTGCCGCCGAGCCCGCCGCCCCCGGGATCGGCACCCCCGCGCGTGACGGCAAGTTCGAGTTCACCGTGACGTCCGTCGAGGCAGGCGTCGCACGCGTCGGTGACGACGTGTTCGGCAAGGACGCGCAGGGACAGTTCACCCTCGTCCACGTCACGGTGACGAACATCGGCGACAAGGCCCAGTACTTCGACGGGTCGAGCCAGAAGCTCCTCGACGCTCAGGGCCGCACCCACTCCGCCGACGGGTCCGCCGCGATCTACCTGGGCGACGCCGAGTCGTTCCTCAACCAGATCAACCCCGGCAACAGCGTGCAGGGCACGGTCGTCTTCGACATCCCCGCCGACGCGACCCCGGTGAGCCTCGAGCTTCGCGACTCGCCGTTCTCGGGAGGGGTGACCGTCAACGTCGGGTGAGTCGTGCGCGGGCTGGTGACGGCGTGCCCCGGAGCAGGGAGCCGGGGCACGCCGACCAGCTCCCGTTCATGTCCGGTCATGCCGCAGCGCGTGCGTCCGGTAGAGGACGAGACACCTGGTGGCGGACGCGCGTCAGGTCGTCAAGCGGCGCTCACTGCCACGCGGGCACGGCGGCGTCGCCCGACCGGAAGATGCGCTCCCGGTGCCACTGCGCATACTGCACGTCGATGACCGTCGCCCTCGCCGGCAGTGCCATCCGCTCGAACAGGTGCGGCGCACCGAAGTACCGCCGCACCGCCGGTCGACGATCCCGGTCGAGCGCGAGGCTCGGTGCCACCGTGATGCGCAGGTCGTCCTCGATGGTGAGCAACCCCTGGTCGAACGCCGCGTCGTGCGTCGGGCAGGCGGCGAGGCCGTTGGCGACGTGCAGCCGTTCTCGCTTCGTCGAGTGCCGCCACGGCTTCACGTGGCTGGCGCGCAGCAGGTGCGATGGCCCGGCGCTTGGGGCCGCGAACCCGCAGAAGACGCACGCATGACCGCAGTTGGTAAGGACGTCGCGCGCAAACCGGTGCTGGCCGACACGGACGGCGGCGAGCGTGATCCGCTCGGTCTCCCGCTCGTTGTAGCCAGCATCCGCGAACGTCCCGACCGCCTCCTCGACGGCGAGCTCGAGGACGCTCGGCCCGAGCTCGTCCTGCCCGAGCAGCCAGACCTCCCCGCCGGCCTCAATGCCGAGGAAGTCCGGGAGCACGGTCTCGTCGATACCCGCACTCCGGGCGCCGGCGAGGCATGCCCGGTACACCGCGGCAAGGTGCTCACGGTCGCTCCTCAGCGCGGCGGCCACGAGCACGTCGTTCGTGTTCCCCTTGGGCCGCACGCCGTCGAGGTTGTCCATCTTGGCGATGACACTTGTCGGCGGACGCCGGAACAACCGCGCCAGCTCTGGCACCGGCTGGGGCGCGCGCACGGCGGCCTTGTTGCTGAAATCGGTGCTGGTGACGAGGTACGTCGCCGCGAGGCACAGGATCGTCTCGACCGGCGTGAAGTTCTCCTGGCGCTGGCCCTGCTCAACCGGCCTGCGATCGAGGATCGAGAGCCACTGCGTGCGGGCGTCCTCCGGCGTGAGGTCGAGGTAGTCGGCCGGGGTGTAGCGCACGCGGGTCATGCCTGGTCGTCGTCATGTGCCGACGGGGTCTTGAGCACACGCACGCTGCCCGCGGGCGTGCCGAAACGGTCGCGGACCGACGCTGACGCATCCCGCACCGTCATCGTCGCCTATGCACCGACGAAGGGTTCACGAGCCCCGTGAGGAACTCGCGCGTCTCCTCGTCCACCGAGTAGATCACCGTCCCCACCATCCCCCGCGTGAGCAGCACCTTGTAGACGTGCCGGACGAGCCGGTCGAAGGTCGCGTCGTCGACGGTCTTCCTCGAACGGAAGTCGGGGTCTCGGTTGTACTGACGCTGTGCTACCCATCGATCTCCACGCCACACGAGGTCGGGGCCGAGGATGACGCCGTTCCACGAGTACTCGAAGCCCTGGGCCGTGTACACGCAGCCGACCTGTCCGAACCCGCCCTCCGACGTGGCCCACAGCGCGGACGGAGGAGCGCCGCCGACGGACCGGTCACCTCGCAGGTTCCAGGGCCGTCGCCAGTCGCCGATAGCGACGTCGTCAACGAGCGTGCCGTCCGGTCTCGGGTCGCTCCAGGGCCAGCAGTAGCCGGCTGTCATCCTCGCGTTCATGCCGGACTCGATCTGCTTGGAGAGCCTCCGCTCGAGCTCCTCGGGCGAGTCGACCACCTCGACGGTGAAGGACGACTCGTCCTCCCAGGCGACGGGGCCGTCTCCCCGAAGCCCCAGGAGCCTGACGACCCAGTCGAGATAGGTGTCACTCCCGCCGGCACGGAACTGGGCGTTGAGGTCGACGTGCCTCACCTCGAGCCCGCGAGCGCGCGCATGCGCCTCGATCTCGGTGACGGACCCCAGCTCGCCCGGCCGGACCACCTGGTACTGGTCGAGCAGGAAGACGGGGACGCGTGCCGCGTCGAACAGCTCCTCGACCTGCGGCCTCGCCTGCGTCCGGATCTCCTTGCGGGTGTACCGGTTGACCGAGGTCTCGCGGAGGCGATGCGCCTCGTCGAGGATGAGGACGTCGAGGCTGTTCTTCTCCGCCGTCATGAAGCTGTTGAAGTACGCGAAGAGACTCCGGGTCCGCGGCGACCCCTTCGCCGCCACCTGCCGCAGGGTCTGGGTGAACGATCGAGAGCCTGTCGCGTGCATGACGGTCCGCCCCTGGCGCGCGAGCTCTCCCAGCAGCGAGAGCGCGATGACGCTCTTGCCGCTGCCCGGACCGCCTGCGATGACAACCGCCGTCTTGTGGTCGGCCTCGTGGGCGCGGCGGACCTCCGCGAGCACGAGCTCGTAGGCGACGCGCTGCTCGTCGAGCAGCACGAAGCTCTCACGCTCCTGCACCTCCCGTGCGGCCACCGACAGCAGCTGGCGGGACGGAGCGATCCACGAGGAGACGAGCTCGTCTGCCGCTCGCGCGCCGGACTCCGGCGCGAGCCGGTCACGCAGCCAGTCGTGGAACTCGGACCGCTTCTGCCCGGTGAAGACGGGAGAACGCACGCCTGACTCGGGCCGGCGCAGGTCGGCGACGGACTCGTCGGTGGCGTTGTGCAGGTAGGCGGCTCCCCGGACGGCCTCGTCGTCGTCCGCGAGCACGCGCACGAAGTCCCGGAGGTAGTCGACGTATCCGTCGACCTGCAGCCCGGGATGGAGCGACGGCCGGTACGGCGCTCCTGGCACGTCGACGAGATGGTCGCTCCCCTGCCATCGGTGAGCCCCGGACCACTGCTTCAGCTCGAGCACGACGTACGAGTGGCGACGAGTTCGCGGGTGCGTGCCGGCGAGGATGACGTCGACGCGCTTGCTCGTGAGCGGCAGACGGGTCTCGAGCAGGACATGGACGTCTCCGAGGCCCGCCTCACGGAGGTCGTGCGCCAGCGTCGGCACCGACGACCGCCACGATCGCCGCTCGCTCTCGCCGACACGCCCCACACCCTCGTGATACAGGAATCGCGCGAGGGCTTCTTCGATCACCGACGGTCCGCCCTCGACCTCGGCGACGAGCTCGGTGGCACTGCGGCGCAGCGCATGCACGTGGACTTCCCCCAGGCAGCACGAATGAACGTGCGGGGGGACATGTCTGCCCTGCTACGGGAGAAGTCCGTCGATCCGCTGACCTGGGAACGTTAGCGGCTGCCGGCGCTACGGGCCGGGATGCGAGCCACGGCCGCTTGGCGTATCCCGCCCACAATCGGCCGACTGGCCCACCATGTGTCCGTGCACGACGATGCGTCGACACATGGCGTGGGCGGGTGTTCTATGCCCACCCGGACCGGCTCACGCCCGGCCCGGAGAGAGCCGCTTACTCGCCGCCGATCTTCTCGTCCGCCGCCGACTGCGCCTTGTCGATCTGGTCGTCGTGCTTGCCGCCGGTCGCGGACGAGGCCGCGTCGGCGCCCTTCTCGAGGGCGGAGTCGCTGACCTGCTCGCCCTTCTCGCCCTGCACCGCCTCGGACGCCTTGCCCGTGAGGTCGTCGATGCCCATACGTGTCCCCCTGGTGTGTGTCCCTCACTGCGCCGGTCTGCCCGTCGGGCAGGTCGCTCCGGGCTGCCCCGGTGTCGTTCCATCCTCCGGCGGCCGCCGGTGGGCTGCACCTGGGTTCGACCCTTTCGCCGACCGCGTGAGGAGGTGCGGACCGGTCCGGACGTCGACGCCCTTCGCGCTTTTTCCTCCCTGCGTGCCCGGTCTGCCCCCTAGGCTCGACGGCATGACGTCGCCGCCTCCGTTCACGAGCTTCGAGGAGATGATCGACGTCTTCGACGACCGGCCGATGCCGGGCGCGCCGTTCGCCGAGGCGGTCACGCGGTTCTTCCGCCGCTACGCGGTGCTCACCGGGCGGGCCAGCCGCAGCGAGTACTGGTGGGTCATGCT
The DNA here is from genome assembly GCA_023401045.1 of Actinomycetes bacterium. Lineage (GTDB taxonomy): Bacteria > Actinomycetota > Actinomycetes > Actinomycetales > Cellulomonadaceae > Cellulomonas. Next base: position 7,879 of record JAEXEM010000456.1, on the reverse strand, counting down.
CTTCCACGGCCTCGTCCACCTCATGTGGGCCGTGCTCCTCGTCGCCGCGTGGACCGTCGGCAGGCGCGTCGAGGCGGACATCTCTGGGGCCGCGGACGGCTCGACGGGGAGCGTCGCTCTCGTCGTCCTCGCCGGCTTCGGCACGTACTGGCTGGCGACCCTCGTCCCGACGGTCGCCCTGCGCACCCGGCGGCTGCACGACGCAGGCTTCTCCGGCTGGTTCCAGCTCCTGTCGCTCGTCCCCTACGCCGAGATCGCCGTCATCGTGCTCACGCTCCTGCCGAGCAACCCGAGCGGGCGACGTTACGACCGGCCGATCCCTGACGACTGGGACGAGCCCGAGACGGCCTGAACCGCCCGACGTCACCGACGTCGGCACGCCGAAGGCCCGCGCGAATCGCCGGGTCGCCCTCGGCGGCCACCCACGCCTGCGTGGCGTCTCGCACACAGGAGCACGCGCGGAGACCTGCGTGCTCAGCAGTCCGGCGGCGTCGGCGTGGCGCTGCACAGCTCGGAGACGAGGCGCGAGGTGCGTTCCTGCGCCTCGAACGGCGACGAGGTCGTCGCGGTGGTCGCCGTGCCAGTGACCTCGCGCCACGTCGGGTCGCCGTCGACGCGGTACCTGCCGGCCCACGTGGTCGTGAGGGTCACCGTGTAGGTGCCGGGCGCTTCGTAGGCATGTGAGGTGTCGTGCTCCGGGTACGGCCGCCCCGGCGAGGTCGTCCGCAACGAGTGCCCGTCGCCGAAGTCGTACGTGAACGACTGCGGAACGGCCTCGACGTCGACGCCGAAACCGGCGAGGGTCGTACGCAAAGGAACCGTCGCCGCGTCGGTCATGACGATGGTGTCGATGTTGACGAGGACCCAGCCGCCGTCGGGCTGGAGCCGGAGCGTGGGAGCGGGCAGCGGCAGCGAGCGGAAGTCTTCAACCGTGAGGACGGGGAGCACCGGGCCGCAGGAACCCTCGTCGAGGCGCTCCCACGCAGTCGTCGTGCCGTCCGGGTAGACCAAGCGGCGCCACATAGGTGGTACGAGCTGAGTCTCACAGTCGAGGCGGCCGGTCTGTGGCGCACCCGACTCGCACCAACCGTTCGGCGGGGCGGGTACCTCCCGCAGACGGGCATCGAGGCAGGTGAACGCTTCCTTGATCTCCACCTGTGGTGCCGCCTCGGACGGAGCCTTCGCTCCGGCAGGACGCACGTCGCTGCTCCTGGCCCAACCAGCCCGAAGGTCGAAGGCACGAGAGCGGCTGTTCGCGCTGCCGGTCACGCCTCCGAGGCCGTCCCAGGCGCCGGGTGATGGGACGGCGGTTGGAGTGATGCCCAGCAACCCACCCAAGGTCAGCGTTGAGACCACTGCCATGGCGCGCACGTCAGCCGCCCTGCGTTCCGTCGGGGTCGACAGGCTCGATCCCGAACTCGTCCACGTACCAACGCTCGTCCCAGCTGAGCGCGAAACTCACCGCGTACGTGCCGCCCTCATCCGAGTCCACGGTCTCGCCGTCGCGGTCGAGACGGTCGGACGGGGCTTGGGTGACCTTCATGTCGACGCCGTACCACCGCGCGGGTGCGATCTCTGTGGCCTGCGCCGTGTCGATCGTGATTCGGGCACCTCTGACGAGGTACCCGTCACCAGCCATCCTCTCGACGTCGGTGATCACGCCGGCGCACAGGACGCACGTGCTCCGGGTGATCTGACCCCAAGGGCCGGTATCACCCGAGGCGAACGTGTACGTGAAGAGCTCGAGCACGTACGTCGCCGCTGCGATGGCACCCTCCGTCGTCGGCTCCGACATGGCGGCCGGCTGCTCGGGAGGCTGCACCGCCTCGGGCGTCTGGGACGGGCTCGGCGAGGACGTCGAAGCGGACGGCGGGGTCTCGGCCGGCTCGACGTCGCCGGGGCTCCCGCAGCCGCCGAGCGCCATCAACAAGAAGGCGAACCCGGTCACCGCTGCCCCACGCCACGTCGCGCTCGAAGTCCGCACGGCCGACAACCTAGCCGCAACCAGGCGTCCCTTATGGGCGAATCACCCCGCCTGTGGACAGGCTCGCCCGCGAGGCGCCGGCTGCTGATCGTCCGAGCGGGGCCTCAGACCGGCCGCATGCTCAGGCCTCCGTCCGTCGCGACCCACGCCTCGTCGGTGGCCCGCGCCTCGCGCGCCAACGCGCCCGCACCGTCCGCCAGCGCCTGGTCGAGCACGCTCAGCACGAGCGTGACGTTGCCCAGCGCGTCCTGCACCACACCCGATCCCAGCGCATGACCGGTGGCGACGCACTCGGTACCCACAGGGTGCGCGTGCACCGCGACAGCAGCCGCGAAGGACTCGACCACGCGGGCATCGACCGTCAGGTCACGCACAGGCCGCCACCGTCTTCCCGATCAGTGCCGTCACGGGTCAGGCACCTCGACGTCGAATGTCGGGCTCGGCTCCGGCGGGGCGATGACGTCGTCGCCGTCGAGCCGCAGCAGGGCTTCGAGGTCCGGTGCGGGCTCGAACAGCGCACGTGGGATCGGAACGGAGCCGCAGTAGTCGTCGTCGAACTGCTGACCATCCGGTAGGACATGTCGCTCGTCGGGCGGGGTCGCCCCCGTGAGCCGTCGCTCGCCGTCGGAGTCGAGCCGGAAGCCGTAGAGCTTGGCTTCCGCCTCGACGAGCACGTCCGAAGGGATCGCCTCCAGCGTCGGCACCGGTTCGGTGCACACCCACACGTCCGCCCGTCGTCCGCCGTCCACGAGCTGAACGTCGACGGGCGCGAACGGCTGAGGGCCCAGCGCGACGTACGCGGACCCGTGATCCAGTCTGTCCCTCGCGCGTTGCGCCGCCCGGAGGACAAGCCCTTCGTCCAAGGTCCGCAGCAGACTCCCGTCCGTGTAGTTGGCGGCGTTGGTGGCGGCGGCCAACGCAACCGTCGACTCGCGCAGCGCCTTGACCCACGCGTCACTCTCGAGGTCGCTTGCAGGCGCGGCTCCCTGCCAGGCGATCGAGGGTGTGGGTACGGGCTGCGGACCCTCGGCGCTGCATCCACCCAGGACGAGGAGCGAGACCGTCGCACCTGCTGATCCGGCTCGCCGGACCAGAACTCTCACATCACCGCTCATGATTCCTTCAACTTGTCGGAGCTACGCGCCCGAACGGCATCCACGACGTCCTCGTAGCGACCGGTCTCCTGCCGCGCGCAATCAGCAGCCATCACGTCGGGCGTATCCCCGACCTGCGTCGCCGGCCTGTCCCACCTGCCGATGCGCTGGTACTCGACCACGGTGCCTCGGATGAACTCGTCCACGGTGCCGACGCTGTCGGGCAGCAACGAGCGCACGGTGTGTGCGGGAAGATCACCGCCGGTCAGCCACGTCTCGGCCTGTCGGTGTAGTAGCTCGAGTGCAGCGTCGACACCCAGTGACGTCATCGGCCTCAAGGGCGAGAGCGCAACGGCCGTGTCGGCGACCGTGCGCGCGGCCGTCAGACCTGCCCTGGTCTGCTGGTCGTCGAAGTGCTGCCGCACCTCGGCAGCAGTGACGCTGGCACCGTCGACAGCGGCCCACGCCGAGACGACGGTCTCGAGCGTGCGGGAGGCCGAAGCGCCCGCTGCCACCGCCTCGAACGCTGTCTCCTGGTAGGTGAGCACGGCGCTCTGCAGGACTGAACGCCCTCCCGCCTGGCTCGCGGCCGCCGCCATGACCGGCCCCACCGACTCACGCGCGACGTAGGCCGTGACAGTCCGCTCCGGGAGGTAGGGGACGGCGATCTCGCGCTCACGCTCCCCGGAGGGGTCCTGCGGCGCGCAGGGCTGACTCACCACCAGGTCATCGAGACGTCGTCCACGCACCGAGCCAGCGCGAAGCCGCTGACCACGTCGCCGACGCATCTCGCACCGTCGCGACGGAGATCCGCCCGCCGGTAGAAGTGCTCGGGGGACGCTACGGTCCTGTCGTCGTCGAGGTGCACGGTGAAGCCGGCCGCGGTGTAGTGCTCGACGAAGGCGTCGGCGTGCCGCGCAGTGATCACCTCGGTGTAGTCGACCTCCCACGGGTCGTCCACGGTCGAGGCCAACCACACCGCCAGGACCAACGCCGGGAGCGAGAGCATCGCGAGGAGGAGGCCGCGGACCAGCGGGTCGCGCGGCTTGACGAAGAGGTCGTCCGGGTCTCGTCCGGTCGCCCGGAGATGCTGCGCGAGCAGCCGGTCATCCCCGTCGACGATCGCCGGGTCGATCGCGAGGAAGCCCGCCACGCCCGCGACCGACCTCAGGGCGCGGGTGCGTGCAAGGCCACCCACCAGGCTCATGACCCTCCTCATGTCACGCGTGGTCCGGTCCGCGGCGGCCTCGAACCGTCTGCGCTCCTGCGGGTCCGCCGCCATCACCGCGCGCTGAGCCCGCAGGGCCTCGACCTGCAGCCGGTGTCGTGCCGAGCCGTCGGCGCCGTGCACGAGCTGGAACCACTGCGGGTCCCGGCTCTGCCGCGGGCCGATCGAGTACATGAGGTAGATCACGAACCCGGGTACCGCGACGCCACCGAGCAGGCCGACCGCGTACACGGTCAGCAGGTAACGCGTCGACCACCCGCCTGCCCCCCGTCCGGTCTCCAACGGCACACCGCGCAGCGCGTCGCGGGCCTCGACCGGCGTCCCGGCGCACCACAGCCGGTACACGCTCGCCTTCTCCTCGGCGGTCAGGAGCGGGTCGTCGACGACCTCACTCACGTCGCGACCTGCTGTCCGGTCGGCACGCGCGTCGTCGTACCGCACCTCGCAGTCGCCGACGACGTGGGCGTCACCGCCCGCAAGGACGTCGACCCGAGCGCTCGGCAGCAGCGCGTCCGGCCACCTGTTGACCGACGGCCCCCAGGCCAGGTTCAGGCCGACCGATCGCTGCAACGCCACCATGACGTCGTCGTGCGCCGCGAGGTCGGCATGACCCGTGGCCCTGCCGACGAACTGCTTCGCGTCGACGACGAGCATCACGGTCGCCGCGCTCACCCCCGCCACCACCCCGCACACGAGCATGAGCACCACCGCCGAGCGCCAGGACCGCGAGCCGGCGACGAACGACCACCGCCCGCGTCGGACCCGCCGGAGCACCCAGCAGACCAGCGGCAGGACCGCCGCACCGAGCGCCACCACCGTGCCCGCGGGCACGACCTCGTGCGGCGCCGCGGCGAAGAGCCCGGTCACCCCGCCCTCCGGGATCGGGCCGCCCTCGTCCGGAGCTGGGAGGGCGGTCGCAGCCGCGGCCCGGCCCCGTCGGAGCCCTCGGGACTCGGGTCCTGCTTCGACGGGGCCACTGTCGTCGACGGGACCGCCGTCGCGGGTCGGGACGACGCGTCCGGGCTCGGGTTCGGCCCGAGCACGTCGTCCCTGCCCTTGGCGGCGAGCGCCTCGAGGTCGGGCGCCGGGTCGAAGACCGCGCGAGGAAGCGGAACGCCCTCGCAGTACTCGGGGGTCAGCTCGGTGCCGTCGGGGAGGACCGCCCGCTCCGACCGAGGCAGCGTCCCGACGATGCGCCGGTGGCCGTCGACCGAGAGCCTCACGATGAAGACGACCGCGTCGGGCCAGGTCAGGCCGTCGTCGGCGGACGGGGGCATCGTGTCTGCCGGGCCGAGGCACCCCGCGACGTGGGCACTGGTGCCGTCGTCCGCGGGCGTGACCATGAGCGGTGTGAACGGTTCGGGCCCCAGGAACACCTTCGGTGTTCCGGACAAGAGGTCCCTCTGGAGCCACGACATGGACCGAAAGAGCTGGGAGTGCGACCACCTGGTCGAGACAGCGGGATCGGTGAAGTCGGCTGTGTTCGATGCATGAGCGTGCGCGGTCAGCCCTTCGCGCAGCGCCCGCACCCACGGGTCGGACTCGATCGGAGCGTCCGGCTCGCCGTCCTCCCACACGAGCACCGGAGCGGGCACCGGTTCCTGCGCGGCGCAGGATGCGGAGAGCACGGCGACGAGCAGCACGGTCGCAACGGACCGGAGCGAGGAAGGGGCCGTCACCGCTCGCTGGCTTCCGACGAGTGGGCGGCGGTCACGGGACCTGCCTCTTCCACCGTCACGCTCATCGCGCTCGCGGTGGTCCCGTAGATCGTGAGATAGCGCTGCGCCTGCGACCCGGGCGACGTGTCGACGACGGAGTCGTCGCGGACGCTCGGTTGGTCCCACAGCCCGGCCTCCTGGTAGACGTGCACGGCTGACGTGAAGAAGTCCTCGAGCGACGGGCCACCCCCGTGCAGCGGCTCGATCGGCCCGGCCTGGGGCACCAGCCGGTCCGTTGCGAGCCGCTGGAGGTAATCCGCCGCCGCGTCGAGACCTATGGACACGACCGGGTTCGGGACGGAGGCGAGGGCGGAATCCACCGGGGCGCGGGCGAGGCCGAGCGCGTCACGCACGGCGTCGGCGGCCCTCTGGAGCTCGGCCTCGGTCGCTCCTCGAGTCGCACCGTCGGCGACGCCCCAGACCACAGCGAGACGCTCAAGAGCCTGGTCGGCCGACGCCGCACCGCCTGGCGCCGCCTCGAGCAGGACGTCGGCCTGGTAACGCAGCAGCGCTTCCTGGACGACTGCGTGCCCGTCGGCACTGCTCGTCCCAGCAGCCAGGACGACGGCGAACGACTGCTGAGGGACACCGGCCGCCACCACTCCCTCCGGGGACAACGGTGACGCCACCATCTCCCAGACCCCCGCGCCGCTCGTCGGGTTCCTCATCGCTCCGATCTCGACAAGCCCGGGGAGCAAGGCGGCGACCACCCGCGCGATCTGCTCCGCGCCGCGTTCGCTGATGTTCTCGGTGACGCGCACAGACGCGTTGCCAGTGAGCGCGTCGAAAACTGCCTGGTTGAGCGCTGCGGAGTGCTGCCTGGTGAGGAGGTCGTCGGCCCCTGCCTGAGCGCCCGACCAGAGCGCACCGACCCCGGCGAACCCGTCGGACGCCCCGACCGACCAGTCCCGGTGACCGAACCAGTACGTCGCTCGAGCCCGGTCGAACTCCGCGTACGGATCCGCCCAGTCCACCCCCACCCCCGTCAGCCACTCCCGCGCCACCTGCGGGTGCTGCCCCAGCATCCCGAGCACCTGCGCCGCCGGGTCGATGCCCCCCCGCGGGTCGGTCCCGGGCGCACCGGCGGCCTCGAGCCAGTACCCCGGCTGGTGCACGCCCTGCGGCAGCCGCCCGTGCTCCCGCTCCCACGCGTCGATCCGGTCGGCGACGGCGACGGTGAACGCCGCGCTCATCGTCGCGCCGCCAGGGTCGGCGAAGAGGAAGCCGATGGCGCTCGCGGTGCCCTCCTCATGCACGACCGGTCCGAACATCGCGTCGGCGAACCTCTCCGCCTGAGCGGTCGACCAGCCGTGGGACGCCGAGGTGAGCGCCTCGCGCAGCCGACGACCGGTACCCGCGAGCGCGCCGTTGTCCGCGTCGCCGAACCGCACGGCCTCACCCAGCGAGGTGACGAGCCGCAGCGTGGTGGCCCCGCCGACAGCGGCCATGACGGCGGCCATGACGGCGGTGTCGCCGGACCACGCGTCGAGGAACCCTGCGAGCGCCTCGCTCGCGGCGGGGTCGCGCGGGTCCGTCACCACCGCGTCCACGGTGCCGACGAACCACCGTGCGAGCACCGCGAGCTCCTCGGCCGTCGTGGCTCGGGTCCCGGCAGCGGCGAGGGCGCGCACGAGGGGCACGTCGAGCACGGTGTCGACGCCGGCTCCGGGTGCGTAGGCGGCCATGAGGTCGAGACCGGCGAGCGATGCGGCCGTCGACCGGTCGAGCTCCTCACGGTCGGCGCAGCAGCGCTCGAACACGCGCAGCGCCGCCGCGGCGTCGTCGACGGCCGTCCGCCAGGCCCGCAGCTCGCCCGCTGCCGAGGGCACCGCCGGGAAGGGCGGCACGTCCGCCC
>JAEXEM010000355.1 GCA_023401045.1 Actinomycetes bacterium | reverse complement strand
GCCGCCGACCGTGCCGCGCGCCGCGGTGCCGCAGCCGCCGGGGTCGCCGCCCTCGTGCGTGCCGCCGCGCTCAGCGGTGCCCCGACGGAGCGCGGACGGCGTCTCACCACCGCTGCCGGCCTCGCGTTCGAGGGCGGTCTCGGCCTCCGGGGAGGCGAGCTGCTCCGCGAGGCCGCCGCCTGCGACCTCGCCGAGGAGGACCGGCTGCGGCTGTCCTGGCTCGCCGAGTGGTTCGGCGACCCCGGGTGGTCGGGGGCCGAGAAGGTCCGTTCCCTGTGCGGGCTGGCGCTGCGGACCGCCGAGCAGGGCAGGCACGCGCAGGCCGGACGGATGCTCCTCGAGGTCGCCCTGCGCTGCTGGTGGTCCAACCCCGACGACGCGACGACGCGGACGCTGCACGAGACCGCGGACGCGCTCGCCCCGCACCTCGACGACGCCACGCTGACGACCGTCCTCGCGTACGGCGCGCCGCTCGAGCGCGGACCCACCGTCCTCGCCCGGCTCACGGCCGTCGCGCCGGACACCGTCGACGACCCGGTCGACGCGCTCCGCCTCGGGACCGCCGCGACCGCCGTCGGTGCCTTCCCGACCGCCGGGCCGCTGCTCGACGAGGCGGTGCTGCGGCTGCGGGGGCGCGGCGACCTCGTCCAGCTGCTGCGTGCCCTCGTCGCCCGGATGCTCACCGACGTCCACCTCGGGCGGTGGGGCAACGTCCGCGCGACCGCCGAGGAGGTCCGGACCCTCACGGTCGACACCGCACAGCCCCTGTGGGGCATGGCGGCCGCCGCCACCGAGACCCTCGTGGCCGCCGCGCAGGGCGACGACGCCCGCCTCGACGCGCTCGCCCGCGAGGTCGACGGGTTCTTCCTCGCCCTCGGGGCCACGACGTTCATGGCCCCGGCCGAGCTCGCCCGCGGCCACGCCGCCCTCGCCGCCGGGCGTCACGAGCAGGCACTGCACCACCTGCGACGCGTCGCCGACCCCGCGGGAGCCGTCCACCACCGCTACGCCCGGCGGTGGGGGACCGTCGACCACGTGGCGACCGCCGCCGCCCTCGGCCTCCACGACGAGGCACGCGCCGTCGTCGACCAGGTCGCCCGCCTGTGGGCCCGCACCGGCTCACCGCTGCTCGGCGCCCACCTCGCCGTCGCCCGCCCGCTCGTCGCCCCCGACGACGCGGCCGAGGAGCTCTTCCGCGAGGGGCTGGACGGCCGGCTCGCCGCATGGCCGTTCCTCCACGCACGTCACCTGCTCGGGTACGGCACGTGGCTGCGCCGGCGCCGGCGCGTCCGCGACTCCCGGCCGCCGCTGCGCGCGGCCCGGGACCTGTTCGACGCGCTCGGTGCCGCGCCCTGGTACGAGCACGCCGTCCGCGAGCTGCGGGCCTCCGGCGAGACGACCCGCGCACGACGGCCGGGGACCCACCACCGGCTGTCGCCCCAGGAGCGCCAGATCGCCGAGCTCGCGGCGTCCGGCATGACGAACCGCGAGATCGGCCAGCACCTCTACCTGTCGCACCGCACCGTCGGGTCCCACCTCTACCGCGTCTTCCCCAAGCTCGGCATCACCTCGCGCGCCCAGCTGCGCACCGCCCTGCTCGGCAGCCCGCGCGACGCCGCCCGCGGCTGACGCGCCACCGGCGGTCGCCGCCCGGGGCGCGTGCCAGACTCGCGGCGTGGACTTCCTCTCCGCCTACGCCCACGGCTTCGCGCGCGTCGCGGCGTGCACCGTGCCCGTCGCCGTCGCCGACCCCGCCCGCAACGTCGCCGCCGTCCTCGAGGCCGCCCGCCGGTGCCACGACGAGGCCGTCGCGGTCGCAGTCTTCCCCGAGCTGTGCCTGTCCGGCTACGCGATCGACGACCTGTTCCTCCAGGACGCGCTGCTCGACGCGGTGCGGACCGCGCTCGCGGACCTCGTCGAGGCCTCGCGCGACCTGCGGCCCGTGCTCGTCGTCGGGGCGCCGCTCGCGCACGGGTCCCGGGTGCTCAACACCGCCGTCGTCGTCCACCGCGGCCGCGTGCTCGGGGTCGCCCCGAAGTCGTACCTGCCGACGTACCGGGAGTTCTACGAGCGCCGCTGGTTCGCCCCCGGCGACGACGTGCGCGGCACGACGACGGTCGCCGGGCAGGAGGTGCCGATCGGGCCCGACCTGCTGTTCGCCGCGACGGACGTGCGCGGGCTCGTCGTGCACGTCGAGGTCTGCGAGGACATGTGGGTGCCGGTGCCGCCGAGCTCGACCGCCGCGCTCGCAGGAGCGACCGTGCTCGCCAACGTGTCGAGCAGCCCCATCACCGTCGGGCGCGCGGAGGACCGCCGGCTGCTCGTGCGCTCGGCGTCGGCGCGCTGCGCGGCGGCGTACGTGTTCGCGGCGGCCGGGCACGGGGAGTCGACGACGGACCTGTCGTGGGACGGTCAGACGCTCGTCTACGAGGCGGGGGAGATGCTCGCCGAGGGTGAGCGGTTCGGCGACGGGACGGTCGTCACGCTCGCCGACGTCGACCTCGACCGGCTGCGCCAGGAGCGGATGCGGACCGGCACGTTCGACGACAACCGCCGCGGCCTCGGCCTGCCGCCGGCCGGCGGGTCGCACCGGACGGTGACGTTCACCCTCGACCCGCCCACGGGCGACGTCGGCCTGCTCCGCCGCGTCGACCGGTTCCCGTTCGTCCCGGACGACCCCGACCGTCTCGCCCTCGACTGCTACGAGGCCTACAACATCCAGGTCTCCGGGCTCGTCCAGCGGCTGCGCGCCGTCGGGGACGCGAAGGTCGTCATCGGGGTGTCGGGCGGGCTGGACTCGACCCACGCGCTCATCGTCGCCGCCGAGGCGATGGACCGGCTCGGCCGGCCGCGCAGCGACGTGCTCGCGTTGACGATGCCCGGGTTCGCGACGAGCGAGACGACGAAGCAGAGCGCGCTCGCCCTCATGGACGCGCTCGGCACGACGTACGAGACCCTCGACATCCGCCCGGCCGCCCGTCAGATGCTCGCCGACCTCGGCCACCCCGCCGGCGCCGGGGAGGAGGTCTACGACGTCACCTTCGAGAACGTCCAGGCCGGCCTGCGGACCGACTACCTCTTCCGCGCGGCGAACCAGCGTGGCGGCATCGTCCTCGGCACCGGCGACCTCTCCGAGCTCGCGCTCGGGTGGTGCACGTACGGCGTCGGCGACCAGATGTCCCACTACGCGGTCAACGCGGGGGTGCCGAAGACGCTCATCCAGCACCTCATCCGCTGGGTCGTGTCCGCCGGGCACTTCGACGCCACGACGAACGAGGTGCTCCTGCGGATCGTCGACCAGGAGATCTCGCCCGAGCTCGTGCCCGTGCGCGAGGGCGAGCGGATGCAGTCGACCGAGGACACCATCGGCCCGTACGCGCTGCACGACTTCACGCTCTACCAGGTGCTGCGGCACGGCACGCGCCCCTCGAAGACCGCGTTCCTCGCGTGGCACGCGTGGCACGACGCCGCCGCGGGGGACTGGCCCCCGGCGTGGCCCGAGGACCGGCGCCCCGCCTACGACCTGCCGACGGTGCGCCGGTGGCTCGAGGTGTTCCTCCGTCGGTTCTTCGCCAGCCAGTTCAAGCGCTCGGCGCTGCCGAACGGGCCGAAGGTGAGCCACGGCGGCACGATGTCGCCGCGCGGCGACTGGCGGATGCCGTCGGACGCGTCGCCCGCGGCGTGGCTCGCCGAGCTCGAGGCGAACGTGCCCCACGACCTCCCGGCAGGTCGCTGAGCACGTGCGCGGCACGGCCGGCGGGGGTATCGATGAGGTGGCACCCCTCGCGCCTCGGTAGCATCGACACCGCCCGTGTCGGCGCCCGCCGACGTGCCGCCACGCGGTCCGGGCGCACATGGAGGAGCGCAGCACCGTGCCCGAGCAGATGAGTCTCACCGTCGACGGCGTCCCGACCGAGGTCGCGACCGGCACGACGGGCACGGAGCTGTTCGCCGACCGCAAGGACGTCGTCGTCGTCCGCGTCGACGGCGAGCTCAAGGACCTCGCGGTCGAGCTGCCCGCCGGTGCCGTGGTCGAGGGCGTGACGATCGACTCGCCCGACGGCCTCGCCGTGCTGCGCCACTCGGCCGCGCACGTGCTCGCGCAGGCCGTCCAGGAGATCAACCCGTCCGCGCGCCTCGGCATCGGCCCGCCGATCACCGACGGCTTCTACTACGACTTCGACGTCGAGACCCCCTTCACCCCGGAGGACCTCAAGGCCGTCGAGAAGGTCATGGGCCGCATCGTCAAGGAGGGCCAGACCTTCCGGCGGTGGGACGTCACCGAGGCGCAGGCACGCGAGGAGCTGGCCGCCGAGCCGTACAAGCTCGAGCTCATCGGGCTCAAGGGCGAGGCGGGCGACGCCGCCGACGGTGCCTCGGTCGAGGTCGGCCTCGGCGGGCTGTCGATCTACCAGAACGTGCGCGGCGCCGGGCGGGAGTCCGAGACGGTCGTGTGGCAGGACCTGTGCCGCGGCCCGCACCTGCCGAGCACCCGCCTCATCGGCAACGGCTTCCAGCTCACCCGGTCGGCCGCGGCCTACTGGCGCGGCTCGGAGAAGAACCCGCAGCTGCAGCGCGTGTACGGCACCGCGTGGCCGACCAAGGACGAGCTCAAGGCCTACCTCGAGCGCATCGCCGAGGCCGAGCGCCGCGACCACCGCAAGCTCGGCAACGAGCTCGACCTCTTCTCGTTCCCCGAGGAGATCGGGTCGGGCCTGGCGGTCTTCCACCCCAAGGGCGGCATCATCCGCATGGAGATGGAGGAGTACTCCCGCCGCCGGCACGTGCAGGCCGGCTACTCCTTCGTCAACTCGCCGCACATCACCAAGGAGCAGCTCTTCCAGATCTCCGGGCACCTCGACTGGTACGCCGACGGCATGTACCCGCCGATGCAGCTCGACGCGGAGTACCACGAGGACGGCACCGTCCGGCGCGAGGGGCAGAACTACTACCTCAAGCCGATGAACTGCCCCATGCACAACCTCATCTTCGCGTCGCGGGGCCGGTCGTACCGCGAGCTGCCGCTGCGGCTGTTCGAGTTCGGCACCGTCTACCGGTACGAGAAGTCCGGCGTCGTGCACGGCATGACCCGAGCGCGCGGCTTCACCCAGGACGACGCCCACATCTACTGCACCCGAGACCAGATGAAGGACGAGCTCACCAGCCTGCTCACGTTCGTCCTCGACCTGCTCAAGGACTACGGGCTCGACGACTTCTACCTCGAGCTGTCGACCCGGAACCCGGAGAAGTCGGTGGGCTCCGAGGAGGTCTGGGAGGAGGCGACCGAGACGCTGCGCCAGGTCGCCGAGGCGTCCGGCCTCGACCTCGTGCCCGACCCGGGCGGTGCCGCGTTCTACGGCCCGAAGATCTCCGTGCAGGCCAAGGACGCCATCGGCCGCACGTGGCAGATGTCGACCATCCAGCTCGACTTCAACCTGCCCGAGCGCTTCGAGCTCGAGTACACCGCCCCCGACGGCACCCGGCAGCGCCCGGTGATGATCCACCGCGCGCTGTTCGGCTCGATCGAGCGGTTCTTCGCTGTCCTCACCGAGCACTACGCCGGTGCGTTCCCCGCGTGGCTCGCTCCCGTCCAGGTGCTCGCCGTGCCCGTCGCGGAGCCGTTCGAGCCGTACCTCGACGAGGTCGTCCAGCGCCTGCGCGCCCAGGGCGTCCGTGCCGAGGTCGACCGGTCCGACGACCGCTTCGGCAAGAAGATCCGCAACGCCTCGACGCAGAAGATCCCGTTCGTCCTCATCGCCGGCGGTGAGGACGCCGAGGCCGGGGCGGTGTCGTTCCGGTACCGCGACGGCCGCCAGGACAACGGCGTGCCCGTCGACGAGGCGGTCGAGCGGATCGTCACGGCGGTGCGCGACCGCGTCCAGGTCTGAGCCGTGGCCGACGACGACGTGGAGGTCGAGGCCGCCGGGACGTTCGCCGGTGTGCCCGACGGGCTCGACCGGCTGTGGACGCCGCACCGGATGGCGTACATCGGGGGGCAGGACAAGCCCGTCGACGACGCCCCCGGTGACGGCTGCCCGTTCTGCCGCATCCCCACGCTCGACGACGCCCAGGGCCTCGTCGTGCACCGCGGCGAGGTGGCGTACGTCGTCATGAACCTCTACCCGTACAACTCCGGCCACCTGCTCGTGTGCCCGTACCGGCACGTCGCGGACTACACCGAGCTCACGCAGGCCGAGGTCGACGAGGTGGCGTCGCTCACCCGCACCGCGATGCGGGTCGTGCGGGACGTCATGGCACCCGACGGGTTCAACCTCGGGATGAACCAGGGCCAGGTCGCCGGCGCCGGCATCCAGGCGCACCTGCACCAGCACGTCGTGCCCCGCTGGGGCGGCGACGCGAACTTCCTGCCGATCGTCGCGCGCACGCGCGCGCTGCCGGCGCTGCTCGGCGACACGCGTGCGGCGCTCGCCGCGGCGTGGCCCGCCACGACGAAGGGATGACGGACCGGTGCTGAGCCGACTGCGCGGGGCGATGACGCGGCTGTGGACGCCGCTCGCCGACGTGCTGCTGCGTGCCGGGGTGTCCCCGGACGCCGTCACGGTCGCCGGGACGCTCGGTGTCGTCGTCACCGCGCTGTGGGCGTTCCCGACCGGTCACCTCCTGCTCGGTGGGCTGCTCATCGCGCTGTGCACCCTCACCGACTCGCTCGACGGGGTGATGGCGCGTCGCTCGGGCCGTGCCGGACCGTGGGGTGCGTTCCTCGACTCGACCCTCGACCGGTTCGCCGACGCCGCGATCTTCACCGGTCTGCTGCTCTGGTACGCGGGCGCCGGTGACGACCGTGCCGCGGCCGGTGCCGCGCTCGCCTGCCTCGTCCTCGGGTCGTTCGTGCCCTACGCCCGGGCGCGCGCCGAGGGCCTCGGCATGACGGCGGCGGTCGGGATCGCCGAGCGTGCCGAGCGTCTCGTCGCGGTGCTCCTCGCCGCGGTGCTCGTCGGCGCGGGGCTGCCGGACGCCGTCATGACGGTCGTCCTCGCGCTGCTCGCGGTGGCCTCCGCGGTGACGGTCGTGCAGCGCATGGCCACGGTGCACCGCCAGGCGCAGGAGGCGACCCCGTGATCGACGTCGCCTCCGCCTTCACCCTCGCCTGGCGTGTGGGCCACCGGCTCCCCGGGTGGGTCGTGCGTGCCCTCACGACCGTCGGCGCGGACGTCGCCTGGCTGCGGCACGGGGCCGGCGTGCGCCGGCTCGAGGCCAACCTCGCCCGGGTGCGTCCCGAGCTCGACGCACGTGCCCTGCGGCGCCTGTCGCGTGCGGGCATGCGGTCGTACATGCGCTACTACGGCGAGGCGTTCACCCTGCGTGGGCTCGACGCCGAGCGGCTCGCGGCGAGGGTCCGGCTGCGTGGCGTCGAGCGGCTGCAGCCGTACCTCGACGAGGGGCGCCAGGTCGTCCTCGCGCTCGGGCACCTCGGCAACTGGGACCTCGCGGGCGCCTGGGCGACGCAGTACCTCGCCCCGGTGACGACCGTCGCGGAGCGGCTGGAGCCGGAGGCGCTGTTCCGCGAGTTCCTCGGGTTCCGCGAGGGCCTCGGCATGACGATCGTCCCGCTGACCAAGGGCGGCGACGTCTTCCGCACGCTCGTGCGCGCGGCACGCACCGGTCCAGGGGTCGTCCCGCTGCTGGCCGACCGTGACCTCACCTCCCACGGGCTGGAGGTCGACCTCCTCGGCCACCGTGCGAGGGTGGCCGCAGGTCCGGCCGCCCTGGCGGTGACGACGGGTGCGCCGCTGGTGGTCGCCGCGATCACGTACGAGCGGCTGTACGGCGCCGAGCGCCGCGCGGCGGGCTCGCCGTGGGGCATCCGCATCGACTTCTCCGAGCGCATCGAGGTCCCGGAGGGACTGCCGCGCTCCGAGCAGGTGCAGGCGATGACGCAGGCGTGGGTCGACGTGCTCGGCGCGGCCATCCACGCCCGCCCGCAGGACTGGCACATGCTGCAGCGCGTGTTCGTCGACGACCTCGACCCCGCGGTCGACGCCGCACGTCGGGCGGCGGCGGGCAGCGGGGGACCCACCGAGGGCACGCAGGGCGCGGCGCCGGACGGTGCCCCCGTCCGTCGCGGCGACGCCGCGGACGGCGACGTGCTCGACGTCGGGCGTGCCCGGTGACGGGCCGCGCGCTGCGCGTCGGCATCGTCTGCCCGTACTCGTTCGACGTGCCCGGCGGCGTCCAGTTCCACGTGCGCGACCTCGCCGAGTCGCTCATCGGGCGCGGCCACGAGGTCTCGGTCCTCGCGCCCGCCGCCGACGACACCCCCGTGCCGGACTACCTCGTGCCGGCCGGACGCGCGGTACCCGTGCACTACAACGGGTCGGTCGCGCGACTGACGTTCGGCCCCGTCACCGCCCGCCGGGTGCGCCGCTGGCTGGCCGCCGGCCGGTTCGACGTGCTCCACCTGCACGAGCCGGTCACGCCGAGCCTGGGGATGCTCGCGCTGTGGGTCGCCGACGGCCCGGTCGTCGCGACGTTCCACACCTCGATCACCCGGTCCCGCTCGCTGCAGGCCGCGTACCCGCTCGTCCGGCAGTCGCTGGAGAAGATCTCGTTGCGGATCGCCGTCTCCGAGGACGCGCGGCGCACGCTCGTCGAGCACCTCGGCGGCGACGCCGTCGTCATCCCCAACGGCGTGTGGGTCGACACCTTCGCGAACGCGGAGGCGGAGGCGCGATGGACGGGGACGCCCGAGGCGCCGACGATCGCGTTCCTCGGCCGGCTCGACGAGCCCCGCAAGGGGCTGTCGGTGCTGCTCGGTGCGATGCCGGCGGTGCTGGACGCCTACCCCGGGGCGCGTCTGCTCGTCGCCGGGCGGGGTGACACGGGGCAGGAGCAGGCGCGCGAGCTGCTGGGCGACCGGGCGGGTGCGGTCGAGTTCCTCGGCGGGGTGAGCGACGAGGACAAGGCGCGGCTGCTCGCGTCGGTCGACCTCTACTGCGCGCCGCAGACCGGCGGGGAGAGCTTCGGCATCGTCCTCGTCGAGGCGATGAGCGCCGGCACGTGCGTCGTCGCGAGCGACCTCGGTGCCTTCCGGCGCGTGCTCGACGACGGCGAGGCAGGTGTGCTCTTCCGCACCGGCGACAGCGCCGACCTCGGGACCACCCTCGTGCGGGTGCTCGGTGACCCGGCGCAGCGGGCGCGGGTGTCCCAGCGCGCGTCGCAGGTCGTCGGCCGCTACGACTGGTCGGCGGTGACCGACCAGGTCCTCGCGGTGTACGAGATGGCCGTCGCGGGCCACGACGCACCGGTGGGTGAGGACCCGTCGTCGCTGCGCGGGGCCCGTCTGCTCGACCTGCGGCGGGGTCGGTCGTGAACGGCTGGACGGACGGGACGGTCCTCGCCGTCGTCGTCGTGCTCGTCGTCGTCCTGCTGTGGCTCGTGTGGGCGCAGGCGAACCGCCTCGACAGGCTCCACCGCAAGGTCGGGGCGTCCCGCGCCGTCGTCGACGCCCAGCTCGCGCGGCGGGCGTCGGTCGCGGCCGAGCTCGCGACGTGCGGGCTGCTCGACCCGGCGAGCTCGCTGCTCGTCGGCGAGGCGACGTGGGAGTCGCTCACGGCGCCCGGTGCGGGCGGGGACGTGCCGTCCTCGTCGTTGCTGCCCGCCGACCTGCGTGCGCTGCTCGGGCCGGTGCCGGCCGCGA
>JAEXEM010000235.1 GCA_023401045.1 Actinomycetes bacterium | reverse complement strand
GGACGGATTCGGTGCCCGGCGCGGGAGCGGGTACGCTGGGCGATCGCCGTCCCTCGCGGACGGTTCGTCGTGCCCACGTCCCGGTGCCTGCCGTGGCCGGGTGCGACGAGACGCACGAGAACCCTCCTGTCACGGACCGACCGTGACCGCCGAGACCAGAGGAGGTGGGTATGAGCCTGCGTCAGTACGAGATCATGATCATCCTCGACCCCGAGATCGAGGAGCGCACCGTCGCCCCGTCGCTCGACAAGTACCTGACGGTCGTCAAGACCGAGGGTGGCACCGTCGACAAGGTGGACGTGTGGGGCCGTCGTCGCCTCGCCTACGACATCAAGAAGAAGTCCGAGGGCATCTACGCCGTCGTCGACTTCACCGCGTCGCCGGCCACGGCCAAGGAGCTGGACCGTCAGCTCGGCCTCAACGAGGTCGTCCTGCGCACCAAGGTCCTGCGCCGCGAGGCCTGAGACCCGTGTCGGAGCCCGTCGCTAGCGTCGGGCACCAGCACCCGCGGCGCCACACGCCGCAGCCGATCCGTACCGAACGAGCGAGGAGGCCGTCATGGCCGGCGAGACCACCATCACGGTGATCGGGAACCTGACCGGGGACCCGGAGCTGCGCTTCACCCCGTCGGGCGCCGCGGTCGCGAACTTCACCGTCGCGTCCACGCCCCGCACGTTCGACCGCCAGTCCAACGAGTGGAAGGACGGCGACACGCTGTTCCTCCGCTGCTCGATCTGGCGGGAGGCGGCCGAGTCCGTCGCCGAGTCCCTCACCAAGGGCACGCGCGTCATCGTGCAGGGCCGCCTCGTGCAGCGCTCGTACGAGACCCGTGAGGGCGAGAAGCGCACCGTGTACGAGCTGCAGGTCGACGAGGTCGGCCCGTCGCTGCGGTACGCGACCGCCAAGGTCACCCGCACCCAGCGCTCCGGCGGTGGGAGCTTCGGTGGCGGCGGCGGCGGTGGTTTCGGCGGCGGTGGCGGCAACTTCGGCGGCGGCTCGTCCGGCGGCGGCCAGACCGACGACCCGTGGGCCACGCCCGCGGGCGGGTCCGGCGGCGGCTACTCCGACGAGCCCCCGTTCTGATCGGCGCCTCGCACACCTGAAGACGAACATCCCCGAGCACGGCAACGCTCGGGGCTCCACAGACAAGGAGCACCACGATGGCCAAGCCCGTCGTCCGCAAGCCCAAGAAGAAGCAGAACCCCCTCAAGGCCGCCAAGATCGAGACGGTCGACTACAAGGACACGGTCCTGCTCCGCAAGTTCATCTCCGACCGCGGGAAGATCCGCGCGCGTCGCGTGACCGGTGTCTCCGTGCAGGAGCAGCGCCAGATCGCCCGTGCCGTCAAGAACGCGCGCGAGATGGCTCTCCTGCCGTACTCGTCGTCGGCGCGCTGAGGAAGGACTGACCCATGGCGAAGATCATCCTGACCCACGAGGTCACCGGTCTCGGTGCCCCCGGCGACGTCGTCGAGGTGAAGGACGGGTACGCCCGTAACTACCTCATCCCGCGCAGCCTGGCCACGCCGTGGTCGAAGGGTGCCGAGAAGGACGTCTCCGCGATCCGTCGTGCCCGCAAGGCCCGCGAGATCGCCACGCTCGACGACGCGAAGGCCGTGCGGGACTCCCTGCAGGCCAACGCCGTCACGGTGTCGGCCAAGGCCGGCGAGTCGGGCCGTCTCTTCGGTGCGGTGACCACCGCCGAGATCGCCGCGGCGATCAAGGCCGTCGGTGGCCCGTCCGTCGACAAGCGCAAGATCGAGGTCGCCCAGGCGATCAAGACGACCGGTGACTACACGGTGCAGGTCCGCCTGCACCCGGAGGTCTCGGCCGCGGTGACCGTCAAGGTCGTCGCCGGCTGACCCACCCGGTCACGGCTCACGAGGCCCCGCACCCCTCTCGGGTGCGGGGCCTCGTCGTTCCCGCGGGCTCCGGGGGGCGAGACCTTGCTGCCTGCTCGCCGACCCGGCGTCCGTCTCGGGGCGGAGCCGGCGGCACGGTCTCCGCCCGGCGCTCCGTCCCGGGGCCGAGCTGCGGTTCGTCCCTCGGACGGTGCCCTCACCAGGGGCGACGCTCCTAGCGTGGTGCTCGTCGATGCACCCCGGACAGAGGAGACGAGAGATGACCGACCGCACCCCCGCCACCCCCGCCGCCGCCCTGTGGCTCGCGACGTTCGGGCCCGGCCTCGTGCTGCTCCTCGTCGGGCTGCGCCAGGAGGGGACGCTCGGCACGGCGCTCGTCGTCGGTGCGGCCGTGTGCTTCACGGCTGCCGTGGCGAGCGTCGCGGCCGCGCTCCGGGGCCGGCGCGCGGCTGTGCGGGCCTGACGCAGCCACCATCAGCCACCGCGGACGCCGCGAGGCCCCGCACCCGCGACGGGTGCGGGGCCTCGGCGTCCCGTGGCATGTCCGGTTCATGGTGACGACGTGCTCCCTTCGGCCGACGTGGGGAGGGCAGAGGTCGTCCTGGGGACGGAGAGTGGATCGTCCCGGGGACGGTCGGCAGGAGAGCGCCCGCTGACTAGCGTCGACACCGACGACGCGGAGGGGCCGCGGCGCGGACGAGAGAGGTCGACATGGTGGCGCGGGTCTGGGCACGAGGCGAGCGGCTGCCGCACCCGGCACGGGTGGCGGCGATCGCGCTGCTGGGCGTCGCCGTCGGTGCGATGGGCCTGCTGCGCGCCGCCGAGGACCCGCTCATGGCGGCCGCGCTCGTCGCGATGGGTGTCGTCGCGCTCGTGCACGCGGGGACGCGTGCGGTGCGGGGGAAGCAGGACCGCTCGGGGCGTTGAGCGGTCGGGTGCCGTGCTCGGTGAGCTCGGTTCTCCCGTGCGGCAGGGGACGGGGCGGAGGGCCCCGTCCTCTGCCGTTCAGCCGCGGGCGTCGGCGCCGAGGCTCATCCAGCCGGTGCCCCGGGCGCGCAGACCGGTCGTCACCGCACGGGCGGCCATGAAGACCCCGGCGAACGCGATCCACAGCCACACGATCCCCGTGGCCCCGGGCGGCGCCCACACGTGCACGGCGACGGCGGCGGGGACGTAGACGACGAGCGTCGCGAGGCCTGCCCACGCGAGGAACGGCCCGTCGCCGGCACCGATGAGGACGCCGTCGAGGACGAACACCCACCCGGCCATGGGCAGCGCGACGGCGGCGACGACGAGCCCGGCGACGGCCGCGTGCCGTACGTCGGCGTCGGGGGAGAAGAGCCGCACGTAGAGCGGCGCGAGACCGCCGAGGACGACTCCGAGCACGGCCCCCGCACCGACACCCCACTGGAGCGTGCGGCGCAGGACCGCGCGGGTGCGGACGACGTCGCGGGCGCCGAGCGCGTGGCCGACGAGCGCCTGCGCGGCGATGGCGAGGGCGTCGAGCGCGAACGCCGCCAGGCCCCAGACGGCGCTGACGACCTGGTGCCCGGCGAGGGCCGTCGCGCCGAGGCCGGTCGCCGTCCACACCGTGAGAAGGATGGCCGCACGG
>JAEXEM010000222.1 GCA_023401045.1 Actinomycetes bacterium | reverse complement strand
CGGTCGACCGCGTCGAGCGGTGCTACGCGCAGGACGGGGCGCCGGCGACCTTCCGCGTCGGGGACCCGGGCAACCCGGCCGGCCTCACCGCCGAGCTCGAAGGGCGCGGCTACCGTCGTGCCGCCGTCACCGCGGTGCTCGTCCGCGACCTCACCGACGTCCCGCCCGGGCCGCGGCCGGACCGGCTCCACGTCGAGGACGAGCCGGCCGAGCCGTGGCTCGACGTCTGGCTCGGCGGCAAGGGCGGGCACCGGGACGTCTCCCAGGCGATCGTCGCCGCCGCACCCGCGCGCTACCTCACGGCCACCGACGAGGCCGGCGAGCGTGTCGGCGTCATCCGGGTCGCGTTCGCCGAGGACTGGGCCGCGCTGTCGTGCCTCCAGGTCGTGCCGGCCGCACGGCGCCGTGGGCTGGGCCGTGCGCTCACGCTCGCCGCGACGGACGAGGCCGTGACGGCGGGTGCACGCCGTGCGTTCCTCCAGGTCGAGCAGGACAACGCGGGCGCGGCGCGGCTCTACGAGGGGCTCGGGTTCACCGAGGCCCACCGGTACGCCTACCTCGTCCGGCAGGCCTGACCGGCTCGTCGCCGGGAGAGGCGCCGGTAGGGGCGTCGCACGTCACCGGGCTGCACACCGGGCCGATCCGTGCACCACGGGCGATACTGGGCGCGTGATCTCGACGGACATCGCCCTGGCCCTCGAGGCGGCCGGCCTGCAGTGGCACCCGCGCGCGGGGGACCGGTTCGTCATCCGCGCCACGGACATGGGCGGTCAGGTCTTCACCATCTCCGAGATGGTCGTCGAGGCCCACGAGTACCCCACCGGCACCGTCCTCGGGTTCAACGGGACGACCGAGTGGGCGCTCGACTCCGTGCGCCAGGAGGACGCCCTGTGGCTGCCGCGGGAGGACCAGCTCCGCGAGCTGCTCGGCGGCACGTTCCGCAGCCTCGCCCGCTCGACCGACGGGCGCTACCAGGTGATCGTCGAGATCGGCGGCCAGCCGGAGCGGGCGTTCACCGCCGACGACCCGTCCGACGCGTATGCGGAGGCGTTGCTCGCGCTGGTGAGCGCGGCGACCTCGCAGCTGCTCTGACGCGGCGGACGTAGGGCCCGCGCGGACCGGTGCCGCCCTGACGACCCCGCTCTCCGGACGGGCCCGGCGCACACGGGCGGACCGCAGCCGCCGTCCCGCGACTAGACTCGCTGACCATGTCCACCCTCTCCCGCGACGAGGTCGCGCGCGTCGCCGCGCTCGCCCGGATCGACCTGACGCCGGCCGAGCTCGACCGGCTGGCGGGCGAGCTCGACGTCATCGTCGAGTCCGTCGCCCGCGTCTCCGAGGTCGCCACCCCGGACGTCCCCGCGACGAGCCACCCGCTGCCGCTGTCCAACGTGTTCCGCGCCGACGAGCCGGTCGCCCCGCTCGACCGTGACGAGGTGCTCTCCCAGGCGCCCGCGGCGCAGGACGGCAAGTTCCTCGTCCCGCAGATCCTCGGGGAGGAGTGAGATGACCGACCTGACCAGGCTGACCGCCGCCGAGCTCGCCGACCGGCTGACCGCGCGCGAGGTGACGAGCGTCGAGGCGACGCAGGCCCACCTCGACCGCATCGCGGCCGTCGAGCCCGCCGTCCACGCCTACCTCCACGTCTCCGCGGACGAGGCGCTCGCGACCGCTGCCGACGTCGACGCCCGCCGCGAGGCCGGCGAGGAGCTCCACCCGCTCGCCGGTGTGCCCATCGCCGTCAAGGACGTCGTCGTCACGCGCGGCCTGCCGACGACCGCCGGCTCGCGCATCCTCGAGGGCTGGGTCCCCCCGTACGACGCGACGCTCGTCGAGAAGATCAAGGCCGCCGGCCTGCCGGTCCTCGGCAAGACGAACATGGACGAGTTCGCCATGGGGTCCTCGACGGAGCACTCCGGCTACGGGAACACCCACAACCCGTGGGACCTCGAGCGCATCCCCGGCGGCTCGGGCGGCGGCTCGGCCGCCGCGGTCGCCGCGTACGAGGCGCCGCTCGCCATCGGCACCGACACCGGCGGCTCGATCCGCCAGCCGGCGGCCGTCACCGGCACGGTCGGGGTCAAGCCGACGTACGGGAGCGTCTCGCGCTACGGCCTCATCGCGCTCGCCTCGAGCCTCGACCAGGCCGGCCCGTGCACCCGCAGCGTCCTCGACGCCGCGCTGCTGCACGAGCTCATCGGCGGGCACGACCCGCGCGACTCGACCTCGCTGAGCGACCCGGCGACGGGCTACGTCGCCGCGGCCCGCGAGGGCGCCTCGGCCGACCTGCGCGGGCTGCGCGTCGGCGTCGTGCGCGAGCTGCAGGGCGAGGGCTACCAGCCCGGCGTCCTCGCACGGTTCGAGGAGTCCCTCGAGGCGCTGCGCACCGCGGGTGCCGAGGTCGTCGAGGTCTCCTGCCCGTCGTTCGCCTACGCGCTCGCCGCGTACTACCTCATCCTCCCCGCGGAGGCGTCGAGCAACCTCGCGAAGTTCGACGGCATGCGGTTCGGCCTGCGCGTCGAGCCGACCGAGGGCCCGGTGACCGCCGAGCGCGTCATGGCCGCCACCCGTGGCCAGGGCTTCGGCGACGAGGTCAAGCGCCGCATCATCCTCGGCACGTACGCCCTCTCCGCGGGCTACTACGACGCCTACTACGGCTCGGCGCAGAAGGTCCGCACGCTCATCCAGCGGGACTTCGCCGCCGCGTTCGAGCAGGCCGACGTGCTCGTCTCCCCGACGGCGCCGACCACGGCGTTCAAGCTCGGCGAGAAGCTCGACGACCCGCTGGCGATGTACCTCAACGACGTCGCGACCATCCCCGCGAACCTCGCGGGGATCCCGGGCATGTCCCTGCCGAACGGGCTGTCGGACGACGGCCTGCCGGTCGGGTTCCAGATCCTCGCGCCGGCGCGCGAGGACGCCCGCCTGTACCGCGTGGGAGCGGCGCTCGAGGCGCTGCTCGAGACGAGCTGGGAGGGCCCGCTGCTGGGCCGCGCCCCCGAGCTGGCCGGAGGGGCAGCCTGATGAGCACGACGACCGACGTCGACCTGGTCGACTACGACGACGCGGTGGCCCGGTTCGACCCGGTCATCGGCATCGAGGTGCACGTCGAGCTCGGCACCCGCACCAAGATGTTCGACGGCGCCGAGCAGTCGTTCGGCGAGGAGCCGAACACGCAGATCACGCCGGTGAGCCTCGGCCTTCCGGGTGCGCTGCCCGCCGTCAACGGCACCGCGGTCGAGTACGCGATCCGCATCGGCCTCGCGCTCAACTGCGAGATCGCGCAGTCGTGCCGGTTCGCGCGGAAGAACTACTTCTACCCGGACGTGCCGAAGAACTTCCAGACCTCGCAGTACGACGAGCCCATCGCGCACGACGGCTGGGTCGACGTCGAGCTCGAGGACGGCACGACGTTCCGCGTCGAGATCGAGCGCGCGCACATGGAGGAGGACGCCGGCAAGAACACCCACGTCGGTGGCGCCACCGGGCGCATCCACGGCGCCGAGTACTCGCTCGTCGACTACAACCGCGCCGGTGTGCCGCTCGTCGAGATCGTCACGCGGCCCATCACCGGGGCGGGGGAGCGGGCGCCCGAGGTGGCGCGCGCCTACGTCCAGACGCTGCGCGACATGTTCCGCGCGCTCGGCGTCTCCGAGGCCCGGATGGAGCGCGGCAACGTGCGCGCCGACGTCAACGTCTCCCTGCGCCCGACGCCGACCTCGGCGCTCGGCACGCGCACCGAGACGAAGAACGTCAACTCCTTCCGCTCGGTCGAGCGGGCGGTGCGCTACGAGATCAGCCGGCAGGCCGCGATCCTCGACGCCGGGTCCGCCGTCGTCCAGGAGACCCGGCACTGGCACGAGGACACCGGCATCACGACCGCCGGGCGCGTGAAGTCCGACGCCGAGGACTACCGGTACTTCCCGGAGCCCGACCTCGTGCCGATCGTCCCGGACCGCGCGTGGGTCGAGGAGATCCGCGCGGCCCTGCCCGAGCTGCCCGCGGCGCGCCGCCGCCGGCTCCAGGGCGAGTGGGGCTACGCCGACGCGGAGATGCGCGACGTCGTCAACGCCGGCGCGGTCGAGCTCATCGAGGCGACCGTCGCGGCAGGCGCGAGCCCGGCCGCCGCGCGCAAGTGGTGGATGGGCGAGCTCGCCCGCACCGCGAAGCAGCAGGAGGTCGAGCTCGCGGAGCTGCCCATCACGCCGGCCCAGATCGGCGCGCTGCAGCAGCTCGTCGACGCCGGCCGCATCAACGACAAGCTCGCACGTCAGGTCCTCGAGGGCGTCCTGGCGGGTGAGGGCGACCCGGAGCAGGTCGTCGTCGCGCGCGGGCTCGAGGTCGTCTCCGACGACGGCCCGCTGCTCGAGGCCATCGACGCCGCGCTCGCCGCGCAGCCCGACATCGCCGAGAAGATCCGTTCGGGGAACCTCGGCCCGGTGGGCGCCATCATCGGCGCGGTCATGAAGGCCACCCGTGGCCAGGCCGACGCCGGGCGGGTCCGCGAGCTCGTCCTCGAGCGCGTCACGGCCTGACACGGTCGCGGTCCCGCCCGTGCGCGCCGTGTCGTGCGCTCCCCGGTCACCGGGGTCCGTACGATCCGACGCACGCGGGCGGGGCAGACGGCGCTGACGACCCTCGAGAACGAGGGCTGGACGGAGGAACCATGCAGAAGCCGACGCTGCAGGGCGAGATGATCGTGCTCCGCCCCATCCGCGCGGACGACGCCGACGCGATGTGGGACATGCTCGACGACGCCGAGGGCCGCCGGCTCACCGGCACGACGCGGGACTTCACGCGCGCGGAGATCGACGCCTGGTGCGCGAGCCGCGAGACCGCCGAGGGCCGCTACGACTTCGCCGTCACCGCGCTGGGCGACGACGAGTACCGCGGCGAGATCGTCCTCGACGAGGTCGACGGCACGCTGCGCTCCGCCGGGCTGCGGCTGTCGATGCGGCCGATGTACCGCGGCCGGGGCTACGGCACCGAGGCCATCGAGCTCGTCCTCGGGTTCGCGTTCGACGGGCTCGACCTGCACCGCGTCGAGCTCGAGGCGCTGAGCATCAACAGCCGCGCGATGTCGCTCTACGAGAGCATCGGCTTCCGCACCGAGGGGCGCCGCCGGGACGCGTACCGCGACGGCGACGGCTGGTGCGACGCCGTCCTCATGTCGATGCTCGAGGACGAGTACCGCGCCGGCCGGGTGGAGGACTGACCACGTTGCTCGTCGCCACCGTCCCCGACGACGACCTGCTCGGACGTCTCGGCGATCTCGCCGCCGCCCACCGCGACGACCTGCGCCTCGTGCGCTGGGACCTCGTCGAGCCGCTCGACCCCGCGACGGCCGCGCAGGTCGGGCTCGTCGTCGTGCCGCACTACTTCGTACGCCCCAACGGCTTCGACGTGCTGCGCGAGCTGCCCGCGCTGAGGTACGTCCAGCTGCCGAGCGCCGGCTTCGAGCACGCCCGGCCGCACGTGCCCGAGGGCGTCGTGCTGTGCAACGGACGCGGCGTGCACGACGCGGGCACCGCCGAGCTCGCGCTGGCGCTCACGCTCGCCGCGCAGCGCGGTCTGCCGGCCGCGGTGCGCGCCATGGACGCGCACCGCTGGGAGAGCCCGTACGGTCCCTCGCTCGCGGACCGGCGCGTGCTCGTCGTCGGGCAGGGGTCCGTGGGCGGCGCGGTCGTCGCCCGGTTCCGGCCCTTCGAGGTCGACGTCGTGCGGGTGGCCTCGACCGCGCGGGACGACGCCGACGGCCACGTCCACGGCGTCGACGAGCTGTCCGACCTGCTGCCGGACGCCGACGTCGTCGTCCTCGTCGTGCCGTTGTCGCGCACGACCCACCACCTCATCGATGCCGAGCGACTCTCCCGGATGAAGGACGGCGCGCTGCTCGTCAACGTGGCCCGCGGCAAGGTCGTCGACACCGACGCGCTCCTCGCCGAGCTCACGTCCGGCCGGCTGCGCGCGGCGCTCGACGTCACCGACCCCGAGCCGCTGCCCGCGGACCACCCGCTGTGGGACGCGCCGAACCTCCTGCTCACGGGCCACCAGGGCGGCAACACCGACGCCACCCTGCCGCGCATCGCGGACCTGGTGCGCCGCCAGCTCGAGGCCCTGCTCGCGGGCCGGCCGCCGGTCAACGTCGTCGCGGGACCGACGGTCCGGCAGGGCTAGCCGTCCGAGCGGCTACCGCGGCCGGCGGGCGTGGTCGTCGAGCGCGACCTGCCGCTCGCGTGCGTGGTCGACGAGGCGCTCGGGGTACCCCGCGGGCAGCCCGCCCGGCAGCCGCCACGGCTCGTGCACGGCCGCACCGGGCACGTCGCGCAGCTCGGGGACCCAGCGCCGGACGTAGTCGCCGTCGGGGTCGAACCTCAGCCCCTGGGTGACGGGGTTGAAGATCCGGAAGTACGGGGCGGCGTCACGCCCGGTGCCGGCGACCCACTGCCAGTTGAGCTGGTTCTGCGGCACGTCCCCGTCGACGAGCCACGCCATGAAGTGCGCCGCGCCGCGCTGCCACGCGACGTGGAGGTCCTTGACGAGGAACGACGCGACGACCATGCGCACCCGGTTGTGCATCCACCCCGTGGCGCGCAGCTGTCGCATCCCGGCGTCGACGAGCGGGTAGCCGGTGCGGCCCACCGCCCACGCCTCGAACGCCGCGTCCGCCGCCGGGCCGGTCGCCCACGCGTCCTCGCGAACGACCGGCCGCAGGGACCGCCGCGTCGCCTCGGGGGCGTGCCACAGGACGTCGGCGTGGAACTCGCGCCACGCGAGCTCCGAACGGTACGTCGCCACCGCCTCGGGCGGCACGCCGTCGCGCTGCGCCGCCGCGAGGTCGGCGAGCAGCGTGCGGGGGTGCACCTCGCCGTGCTTGAGGTGCACCGACATCCAGGAGGTGGCATCGAGGTCGGGGCGGTCGCGGTCGGTGCGGTAGCCGGCGAGGTCGTCCCGCAGGAACGCGTGCCAGCGCTCCCGTGCGGCCCGCTCTCCGGCGGCGGGCAGCTGCACGTCCGTCACCGGCGCCGTCGGCACCCCGTCGGAGGGCAGCGACGCCCAGGGCACGGAGCGGGGGCGGGGCGCGGGGTCGCGCCAGCCGTGGTCGAGCCACGCGCCGCGGAACGGGGTGAAGACCTGGTAGGGCCGGCCGTCGCCGGTGCGCAGCCGTCCCGGGGCGACGGCGTAGCGGCTGCCGGTGCGCACGAGCGGCACGTCGCCGAGCGCCGCCTCGACCGCGTCGTCCCGGCGTCGGCCGTAGGGCTCGGTGGCGGCGCTGACGTGCAC
>JAEXEM010000146.1 GCA_023401045.1 Actinomycetes bacterium | reverse complement strand
GCTCGTCCTCGGCGGCGCGGGCGGCGGCGGCCTCGGCGACGGCTGCCGCGCGCAGCCGCATCGTGCGGGTGAGGGTGCCGAACGTGACGCCGAGCAGCGCGGCGGCGACGAGCGGGATCGCCGTCACGACCCACGACGGCGGGAGGACGGTGGCGAGGTCTCCCTGCAGCTGGAAGTAGCCACCCGCGCCCGGGCCGGTGACGACCTCGCCGGGCGTGGCGCCCGCGGCGAACGACCCGATGAGCGCGACCCGTGGTGCGAACCGCGCGAGGACGAGCAGCGGCAGGACCGCCGCACCGGCGACGAGCCAGGTGGTACGCGGGGACCGGACCACCGCGACCGCGTAGAGCGCGGCGCCGATCGCGAGCTCGTAGCCGTTCGCCGCGCCGGCCGCGAGCATCGTCGCGGCCGCGAGCGCGACGACCGTCGCGGTGACGAGCACCGGGCGGCGGTGCCGGGCGAGCAGCACGGGGATCCCGACGGCCGTGAGCGTGACGGACACGGTGGCCATGAGGTCCGCCTGCGCGCTCCCGACCACCTCGTCGAGGAAGTACATCGACCTCGAGCCGGCGCCGAACAGCAGGCCCCAGGCGACGAACACCACCAGCAGGCCCGTCGACGTCACCGCCCGCACCCACGGTGCGAGGGACGGCCGCGTGACGGCGTCGGGCACCTCGGCGTCGGCGCGGACGGCCCGCAGGACGGCACCCGCCGCCCCGCGGGCCGGGGACCGGTCCTCACGGGGCGGCGCGTCCGTCATGCGGGCATCCTCCCAGGTCATGGCTCAGGCGTCCCGGCGGCGCAGCAGCACCGCGGCGACGGCGAGCACGGCGGCGACCCACGCGAGCAGCACCCCGTACCCGCCCCAGTGGCTGAGCTCGGTGCTCTGCGAGCCGGAGACGACCGACCCCATGACGTCGGACGTGACGAGGCGTGTGCCGGCGGCCGACGGCAGGTACGCGGCGAGCTGCTGCAGCGGCTCCCACGGCACGTAGGAGAACATCGGCTCGACGACGAACACGAGGCCGAGGGCGCTCGCGATGCCGGCGGCCGAGCTGCGCAGCACCGCACCGATCCCGAACGCCAGCGCCGCCATCGCCGTGAGGTAGAGCGGCACGCCGACCATGAGGCGCAGGTCCTCCGCGGACGTGAGGTCGATGCTCATGCCGGCCTCGCCGAACCACGGAGAGGCCGCGGCCCACCCGACCGCCGCACCGACGACGCCGGTGACGAACGTCGTCGCGGCGACGACCGCGAGCTTCGCGCCCAGCACCGGCAGACGCGTCGGCGCCGCGGTGAACGTCGAGCGGATCTGCCCGCTGCGGTACTCGGCGGTGACGCACACGACCGCGATCCCCATGAGGACGAGCTGGGCGAGCATGAGCCCGGACGTCGCGTACACCGGGCCGGGGAACGCCCCGGGCGGCGCGTCGTCGGCGATCCGAGCGACGCTCATCGTCTGCACCGCCGCGAACAGCGGGAAGAACGCGACGGCCAGCGCGAGCGCCCACCACGTGGAGCGCAGGGACCGCAGCTTGATCCACTCGGCGGCGACGAGCCGGCCGAAGGTCACGGGCTGCACGGTGACGGCTGAGCGGGCCGGCGCCGTGGCGGGGCGGCTCGTGGCGGGGCGGGTGGTCGTGGGGCGGGCGGTGGTCGAGGTCATCGGTGGGCTCCCACGGGTCGAGGGGTGGCGGGCGCGGAGCGGTACTCGACGGCGTCGCCCGTGAGCTGCAGGTACGCGTCCTCGAGGGACGCCTGCACCGGTGCGAGCTCGAACAGCGGGACGCCGGCGCCGGCGGCCACGGTCGCGACGTGCTCCGTCGTCGTCCCGGTGACGTCGAGGACGTCGGTTCCGGTGGACGTCAGCTCGACGCCCGGCTCGCGGGCGAGCAGCGCGGCGAGGCGGCGCACGTCCGGGGTGCGCACCCGCACGCCCGGCGGGCCGGCGAGGGCGACGATCTGCGCCACCGGGGCGTCGGCGACGACCCGCCCGCGCCCGACGACGACGAGGTGGTCGGCGGTGAGCGCCATCTCGCTCATGAGGTGCGAGGAGAGGAGCACGGTGCGTCCCTCGGCGGCGAGGCCGCGCAGCAGGGTGCGGACCCACAGCACACCCTCGGGGTCGAGGCCGTTGACGGGCTCGTCGAGGATGAGCGTCTGCGGGTCCCCGAGGAGGGCCGCGGCGATGCCGAGCCGCTGGCCCATGCCCAGGGAGAACGTCCCGGCGCGGCGCCCGGCGACGGACGTGAGCCCGGTGAGCTCGATGACCTCGTCCACCCGCTGCGGTGAGATGCCGTGGGTGCGGGCGAGCGCGAGCAGGTGCCGGCGTGCGGCGCGCCCGCCGTGCACGGCCTTCGCGTCGAGCAGCACGCCGACCTCACCGAGGGGCGCGGGGTGGTCGGCGTAGCGGCGTCCGTTGACGGTGACGGTGCCGGAGGTCGGGCGGTCGAGACCGACGACCATCCGCATCGTCGTCGACTTGCCGGCCCCGTTCGGGCCGAGGAACCCGGTGACCTTCCCCGGCTGCACCGTGAACGTCATCGCGTCCACGGCGGTCGTCGTGCCGTACCTCTTCGTCAGGCGCTCGGCCTCGATCATGCGTCCTCCTCCGTGGGGTTCGGTTCGAACGTACGGAGGGGCCCGGCGCCGGCGGGACGCCCGTGAGAGGCATCTGCCGCGGCGGACGGGTACGCCGCGAGGATGACGGTCGCGCGACTGGCGTCGGACGCCGCGTCGGACGCGGCAGCCCTCAGCCTGCCGAGGGGGAGAGCTGGTCGAGCAGGGCCTGGACGTCCGTGCGCAGCGTCTCGGCTGCGGTCCGCTGCGCCGTGAGCGCCTCCTCGGCCGGGCCGAGACGCGCCTGCCGCGCGGCCAGGTCCGCCTCGTCGCGGACCAGCAGGCGCCGAGCCTCCGCCAGGGTCCGGTCGGCGGCCGCCATCGGCAGCGGGGTGCCGTCGCGCCAGGTCCAGCCGAGCTGCCGGCGGGACCTCTCCCCGGCGGGCAGTGCCGCGAGCTCGGCCTCCTGGGCCTCGATGACGGCCCGGTACTCGGCGAGCTGGGCCGCGACGGCGGCCACCTCGTGCCTCTCGCGCTCGAGCTCGGCGTGGCGGGTCACCAGTGCCGACTGCGCGGCCTCGACCTCGTCGACGAGGGACCCGAGGAGGGCCTGCAGCGCGGTGTGCACCGCGACGAGCGCCTCCCGGTCGGAGACGTACCGCGCGTACAGCCGCTCCAGGGCCGGGTCGAGCCCTCCGGCCTGCCACACCTGCGTGCCGACGTAGGCGAACATCTCCGTCGCCCGGCTGCCGGGGTGCGGGCCGACCGAGCCCGCGAGCTGCGCGTGCAGGTCGTCGGACGGGTCCAGGCCGGCGACGACGCGCTCGAGGACCGGCTCGGCGGCCTCCCGCTCGGACCGGTCGAGCTCGTCCCACGCCGCGTGCAGCAGCTCGTGGGCGAGGGTCTCGACCGCGAACCCGCGCAGCCGCTCGTCGGCGGGCCGGTAGACGACGATCCGTGCGGCGCTCCACGGCCCGCCCGACAGATAGCAGCCGACGGCACCGTCGCCGCGGACCGCCGCCGGGTCCCGGTCGCAGCGACCGGCGAACTGCTCGGCGTCGAGCAGCTCCGGGCCGGAGGCGAGCAGCAGGTCACGTCCCGCGGGCGTGAGCGGCATCGTGTCGACGAGGGCGAGGAGCTCGGCCGTCGGCTCCGGGGCCGGTGCGACGCTCCCGAACCACCGGGGGGCGTCGTCGCCGAGGGCGCGGGGCAGGACCGTCGTGACGAGGACGACGCCGAGCGCACCGGCTGCGAGGACCGTCCCGAGCCGGGTGCGCAGCCGGCGCCGCTGTGGTGGGGGCGGCGGTCCGACCGGCTGCCACGGCTCGGCACGGAGTACGTCCGGCTCCCACACGTCCGGCCGCCACCCGTGCGGTTCCGGTGCCGGCCGGTCGGGTGTGCGGCGGGCGGTGCCGCCC
>JAEXEM010000139.1 GCA_023401045.1 Actinomycetes bacterium | reverse complement strand
GCGCACCGCGGGCCTCGTCCTCGTCCACCCCCATGGCGAGCAGCACGTGCGAGGGACGCGGCACACCGGCCTGGCACGCCGAGCCCGTCGAGACCTCGACGCCGGCGGCGTCGAGCAGGTAGAGCAGGGAGTCGCCCTCGCACCCGGGGAACGTGAGGTGGGCGGTGCCGGGCAGCCGGCGCGCAGGGTCGGCAGGCCCCCGCAGGACGGCCTCGGGCACCTCGGCGCGCACCCGCCGCACGAGGTCGTCCCGCAGGGCCCCGACGCGGGCCGCGTGCCCGGCACGCTCCGCGACGGCCTCCTCGACCGCGACGGCGAACGACGCGAGGAGCGCGTGGTCGAGCGTCCCGGAGCGCACGCCGCGCTCCTGGCCGCCGCCGTGCAGCACCGGCTCGAGCGCGAGCCCCCGGCGCACGACGAGCGCACCGGTGCCGCCGGGCCCGCCGCACTTGTGACCGCTCACGGTGACGGCGTCCGCACCGCTCGCACCGACCTCGACGGGCACCTGACCGACGGCCTGCACGGCGTCGGTGTGCACCGGGACGCCGTACCGGTGCGCGAGCGCGACGACCTCCTCGACCGGCTGCAGCGCACCCGTCTCGTTGTTGGCCCACATGACCGACACGAGCGCGACGGTGCCGGCGTTGGCGGCGAGCTCGTCGCGCAGCGCGTCGAGCCGCACGACGCCGTCGCCGTCGACGGGCAGCAGGACGACCTCGGCGCCCGCGTGCTCGGCGAGCCAGAAGGCCGGGTCGAGCACGGCGTGGTGCTCGACGGCGGAGACGAGCACGCGCCGGCGTCCCGGGTCCACCGCACGGCGCGCCCAGAACAGCCCCTTGACCGCGAGGTTGTCGGCCTCCGTCCCGCCGCCGGTCCACACGACCTCGCTCGGGCGCGCCCCGACCGCGGCGGCGAACCGCTCCCGGGCCTCCTCGACGGTGCGGCGCGCGGACCGGCCGGCGGTGTGCAACGACGACGGGTTGCCGGTGCTCGCGAGCGCCGTGGTCAGCGCCTCGAGAGCCGCCGGACGCATCGGCGTGGTGGCCGCGTGGTCGAGGTAGACCGCACGGCGGCGGGGAGCGCTCACAGCACCAGTCTACGAACGCGCACGGGACGACCCAGGCGATGCTGGCAGGATGTGCGCGTGAGTGCCGACGACGTCATGGCGCTGCCGCTGGCCTTCGGGGGCCAGCGGCTGGACTGGCGGGACCTGCCCAGGGCGGTCCGCCAGCGCATCGAGACGCTCGCGGGCGCCCGCGTGACGGCCGAGACCTCGGCGACGAGCGGCTTCTCCCCCGGCTTCTGCGCGGTGCTCGAGCTGACCGACGGCCGGGCGGTCTTCGTCAAGGCCGTCTCGTCCGACCAGAACCCGCACTCCCCCGAGCTCGCACGCGCCGAGATCCGCGCCGCCGCCGCGCTGCCGCCCGAGGTCCCGGCGCCCGCGCTGCGGTGGTGGGACGACGACGGGCACTGGGTGCTCCTCGGGTTCGACGCGGTGCAGGGCCGCTCCCCGGAGCTGCCGTGGCGGGCCGACGACCTCGCGGTCGTCCTCGCGGCGATCGACGACCTGTCGCGCTGCACCCCCGTGCCCGGGCACGACCTGCCGCGCACCGACGACCAGCTGAGCGGGGACTTCACCGGCTGGCGAGCTGCCGCCGCTGCCGAGCCCGCGCAGCGCGAGCGTCTGGCCGAGCTCGTCGACGAGCCGGGGCGCTGGGCGCTCGATCACCTCGCCGACCTCGTCCGCTGGGAGGAGCGCGCGCTGCCGGTCTGCGCGGGCGACACCCTCGTCCACGGCGACCTGCGCGCCGACAACGTCATGGTCGAGGACGGCCACGACCGCGTGTGGCTCATCGACTGGCCGCACGCGAGCGTCGGCGCTCGCTGGCTCGACCTCGCGTTCATGCTGCCGAGCGTCGCGCTGCAGGGCGGCGCGGGGGACCCGCGGGGGCTGTTCGCGCAGCGGGAGGTCTCCGAGGGCGTCCACGTCGACGACCTGCGGGCCGCCCTCGCGGGCCTCGCGGGGTACTTCGCGTGGTCCTCGACGCAGCCGGCCCCTCCGGGGATCCCCAACCTGCGCGCGTTCCAGGCCGCCCAGGCCGGTGCGACGCTGCGCTGGCTGCGCGACCTCGACTGAGCCCGGCCGACCGGGACGCCGGTCGGCCGCCGCTGGGCGCCCGGGGCCGCCGGCTCAGTCCTGGAGCCGACGCAGCTCGGCAGCCGCCTGCGGCAGCACGGTGAAGAGGTCGCCGACCACCCCGAAGTCCGCGATCTCGAAGATCGGGGCGTCGGGGTCGTTGTTGACGGCGACGATCGTGCCGGACGCCTGCATGCCGCCGCGGTGGTGCACCGCACCGGACACGCCCGCGCCGACGTAGAGCCGCGGGGAGACCGTCACACCGGTCTGGCCGATCTGCGCGTCGTGGCCGATCCAACCCTCGTCGGTCGCGACGCGGGTGGCGCCGACGGCACCGCCGAGCACGTCGGCGAGCTCCTCGACCGCGGAGAAGTCCCCCTCGGTGCCCCGCCCGCCGACGACGACGACGTGCGCCGACCCGAGGTCGGGACGGCCCGACGCGGCGTGCTCGGTGCGGGCGAGCAGCCGCACCTGCGGACCGCCGCCCGACGGCACGGCGAGGTCGACGACCTGCGGCTCGCCGGGTGCGGGGGCGTCCTCGGCGGTGACGGAGTTCGCCTTGACGGTGACGACGGCCGTCGGCGCGGTGACGGCGCAGCGCGTCGTCCACGTCCCGGCGAGCACGGTCTTGCTCGCGACGACCCGTCCGCCCTCGACGGCGAGCCCGTCGGCGTCGGTGACGACGCCCGCGCCGGTGCGCACCGCGAGGCGCGCCGCGGCCTCCTTGTTCTCGAACGAGGAGACGAGGACGACGAGCCGCGCGCCGGAGGCAGCGAGCGCGGCCTGCAGCCCGTCGGCGAGCACCGACGACAGATGGACGTCGGCGTCGGTGACGAGCCGGTGGACACGGCGCACGCCCTGGGCGGCGAGGACGGGCAGCGCGTGCGCGACGTCCTCCTGGCCCGCCCAGACGCCCTCGACCCCGGCGTCGCCGGCGAGGCCGCGGGCGAGCGTGAGGAGCTCGCGCACGGGCGGGCGCAGCGTGCCGTCGGGGGCGTGGTCGAGCAGGACGAGCACGGGGGTGTCGGTCACGGCGGGTCCTCCGGGTGGTGCGGTGCGTTCGGGGGCGGCGGGTCTCAGACGAGCTTGCGCTCGACGAGCCAGGCCGCGAGTCGGGTGCCGGCGTCGCCGGTGTCGGTGACGAGCACACGGTCCTCGCGCGGCGGGCGCGGGGCCGCCTCGAGGACCTCGGTGCGGGCCCCGGCCGACCCGACGGTGGCGGGGTCGACGCCGAGGTCGGCGAGGGTGAGGGTGGTGACCGGCTTCTTGCGTGCGGCCATGATGCCCTTGAAGTTCGGGTAGCGCGGCTCGTTGATGCCGTCGGTGACGGACACGAGCACGGGCAGGTCCGCCGCGAGCGTCTCCTCGGCGTGGTCGAGGCGGCGCGTCACCGTGGCGGTGCCGGCCGACGGGTCGACCGTGAGGCTCGAGGCCAGCGGGAGCGCGGGCAGCCCGAGCAGCTCGGCCAGCGCCGTCGGCAGCAGCGACGTCAGGCCGTCGAGGCCGGCCATGCCGGTGACGACGAGGTCGACGGGCGCCTCGGCACCGAGGTGGCGCACGGCCGCGGCGAGCACCGTCGCGGTCCCGATCGCGTCGGACCCGGCGAGGTCGTCGTCGAGCACGTGCACCGCGGTGTCGGCGCCCATCTGCAGACCCTTGCGCACCGCGTCGACCGCGTCGTCCGGCCCGACGGTGAGCACGACGACCTCGCCGCCGTGCTCCTCGACGAGGGTGAGCGCGGTCTCGACGGCGTTCTCGTCGAGCTCGTTGAGGGTGCCGTCCCCGCCGTCGCGCACGAGGCGCCCGTCGGGCCCGAGCGAGCGCTCGGACTGGATGTCGGGGACGAACTTCACGCAGACGACGATCCTCACCCGCTGAACGTTACCGTCCGCGGGCCCGCCACCCGCTCCCCGTGTTCGCCAGGTGGGAACCGCCCGCACCGCAGGCGGGGACGCGCCGGTCCCCTGCGTCCTGGCACGATGAGGACGTGACCACGACACGCCCCCGGCCGTCCCGGCAGCCGCTGCTGGGCGTGCACGTCACCGACACCGGCGTCGACGTGGCCGTCCTCGCCCCGCACGCGACGTCCGTCGAGCTCTGCCTGCTCGACGGCCCGCGGGACGCGCTCGTCGAGCGCCGCGTCCCGCTCCAGGGCCCGCGGCTCGGCAAGTGGACCGCCTCGGTCCCGGGCGTCCGGCCCGGTCAGCGCTACGGCCTGCGGGCCGACGGACCGTGGGAGCCGGCGTACGGTCTGCGCTACAACCCGGCCAAGCTGCTCGTCGACCCGTACGCCCGCGGCCTCGAGGGCGAGGTCGGCCACGGCCCGGAGACGTACGGGCACGTCGTCGGGGACGACCTCGTCGGGGACCCGTACGGCGCGCGTGACGGCCGCGACTCGGCCGTGCACGTGCCGCACGGCGTCGTCGTCGACACCCGCGTGCTGCCCGGCCCGGACCCGGCCGACAACCGTCCGTGGACCCCGATGTCCCGCACGGTCGTCTACGAGGCGCACGTCAAGGGTCTGACGAGGCTCCACCCGGACGTGCCGCCGGAGCTGCGCGGCACGTACGCCGGCCTCGCGCACCCCGCGGTCGTCGAGCACCTGCTCGCGCTCGGCGTCACCGCCGTCGAGCTGCTGCCCATCCACGCGTTCGCCACCGAGCCGCACCTCGTGGCCAAGGGGCTGCCGAACTACTGGGGCTACTCGACCCTCGGCTTCTTCGCCCCGCACACGGCCTACGCGACCGCCGCGGCCCGCGCGGGCGGCGCCGCAGCCGTGCTCGCGGAGCTCCGCTCGACCGTCCACGCGCTGCACGAGGCCGGGCTCGAGGTCATCCTCGACGTCGTCTACAACCACACGTGCGAGGGCGGGCTCACCGGGCAGCACCTGTCGTGGCGGGGCCTCGACAACGCGTACTACTACCTGCACGACGGCGCCGTCCCGGCGACGCTCCTCGACGTCACGGGCACGGGGAACTCCCTCGACTTCCGCCGGACGGCGGTCGTCGGCATGACGCTCGACTCGCTGCGGTACTGGGCGGAGGTCGTCGGCGTCGACGGGTTCCGCTTCGACCTCGCCGTCACGCTCGGCCGCGGCCCCGACGGCTACCGGCCCGACCACGCGACGTTCGTCGCGGCCGGGACCGATCCCGTCCTCGCCGGGCTCAAGCTCATCGCCGAGCCGTGGGACGTCGGCCCGGGCGGGTGGCGCACCGGGCAGTTCCCGGTGCCGTTCGGCGAGTGGAACGACCGCTTCCGCAACGCCGTGCGGTCGTTCTGGCTCGCGGACCCGGGCCGGGCGGCGCACGGCCTTCCGGGGCACCGCGTGCGGGAGCTCGCGACCCGCCTCTCGGGCTCCGTCGACCTCTTCGGGCACAGCACGCCGCCGCTCATGCGCGGCCCGCGCGCGAGCATCAACTACGTCACCGCGCACGACGGCTTCACCCTGGCGGACCTCGTCGCGTACGACCACAAGCACAACCTCGACAACGGCGAGCAGAACCGCGACGGCTCGGACGACAACCGCTCGTGGAACCACGGGGTCGAGGGCCCCGTGGCGTCGGACTCCCCCGCGGCGGACGTCGGGCCGCTGCGCCGCCGGTCGATCCGCAACCTCTTCGCGACCCTCGTGCTCTCCGCGGGCACGCCGATGGTCACGGCCGGCGACGAGATGGGCCGGACGCAGCGCGGCAACAACAACGCCTACTGCCAGGACAACGAGGTGTCCTGGGTGCGGTGGGACCTCTCGCCGTGGCGTCGCGCGCTGCTCGCCACCGCGCGGCACCTGCTGCGGCTGCGGCACGACCACCCCGCCCTCGTCACCCAGACGTTCTACTCGGGACGCCCCCGCGTCCCCGGCGGCCCGCCGGACCTCGGCTGGTACGGCGCGGACGGGCTGGCGTTCGACCACGCACGGTGGCACGACGCCTCGGTCCGCACCTTCCAGATGCGCCGCACGGCTCCCCCGCCGGACGAGGACGACCAGGTGCTGCTCGTCGTCAACGGCGCGCTCGACTCCGTCGACGTGCGCCTCGTCGACGACGGCGTCGACCGCTGGGCGCTCGCGTGGGACTCGGTGTGGGAGCACCCCGACGACGCGACGGACGCCGGCACCCCGCTCGAGGTCGCGGCGGGCAGCGTCGCGACGCTCGAGCCGCTGAGCCTGCGGGTGTACGTCCGCCCCTGACCCTCGTGCCGCGCGCGTCGGCGGCGGTAGCGTGCCCGCATGGCTGACGTCGTCGTCGTCGGGGCCGGGCTCGCGGGCCTGGTCGCCACCGCGGAGCTGGTGGCCGCGGGCAGGCGCGTGCTCCTGCTCGACGCGGAGTCCTCGGCGGGCCTCGGCGGTCAGGCCTGGTGGTCGTTCGGCGGCCTGTTCCTCGTCGACTCCCCCGAGCAGCGCCGCCTCGGGGTGCGCGACGGCGCGGACCTCGCGCTGGCCGACTGGCTGGGGTCGGCGCGCTTCGCCGACGACGGGTCGGACCGCTGGGGCCGGGCGTGGGCCGAGGCCTACGTCGACTTCGCCGCAGGCGGGATGCGCGCGTGGCTGCACGACCTCGGCGTGCGGTGGTTCCCGCTCGTGCAGTGGGCCGAGCGCGGCGGCCACCTCGCCGACGGCCACGGGAACTCGGTGCCCCGGTTCCACGTCACGTGGGGCACGGGGCCGGGCGTCCTCGAGCCGTTCGTCCGGGCGCTGCTCGACGCGCACCGCGCGGGGCTCGTCG